>JAQUQS010000002.1 GCA_028715965.1 Candidatus Omnitrophota bacterium
AGATATACCCGCCAGGGTCAGGCATAGGTTCTAGATATAACCCGAAGGGTACAGTTTTAAGATTAAAATCAGTGACAGCTTTAGCTTTGAAAACAAAAACGGTTTTACCTTATACCTAAGCTCTTCATATAAGGCATAGGTTCTAGATATAACCCTTTAGGGCGACCGAAGACGCAATGTCTGAGGAAGTGTCGCGAAGTCCTCTGAGCGACCTTCTGAGGATGACCGAGAACGCAATGGTGAGTGACCGAAGGGCCACCGAGCCCGAGGAAATCCTGGGAGTAGAGACGACTAGGGGAAATGTCGCGAGCGCCGTCGAGCGACCGGGTACCTATCATCGCACCGTTCTACTCCTACAGCATAAGCTCTAGATATACCCGCCAGGGTTAAGGCATAAGCTCTTTACATGGCCCGAAGTGGCCTTTTGAGGACGGATAAGCATCGTCAGATAAACCAACCTTGCCGATACTCTGTATATCTTGGTGCTACATATTGGAGTGAATGTATAAAATGGCGGACAGATGTGTCGTGCGCGAGTTTGTCCCAGACGCGAAGCGTCCGGGACGTGTCTGAGCGGCAGACACATTTGCCGCCATAAACAAAAAAGCCCCAGCTTTTGTTAAGCCAGGGCTTTTATTAATTACTTCACCGCGACAGTTTCGCTTATTGTCAGCGCGAAACAGCTGCGTAAATACGACCAGACGATTTATGTTCACTCCGTTCCATAAAACGTGGTCTTAACAAAAAAGCCCCAGCTTTTGTTAAGCCAGGGCTTTTTTGATATTTAATTGGAGCACCGTTCTACTCTCCCGTACCGTTGCCAGTAAAGTACCATCGACCACGAGGGGCTTAACTTCCGTATTCGGTATGGGAACGGGTGGAACCCCCTCTGCATGGGCACTCCAAAACTCTTAAAGAGCAAAGCATTAACATATTTAACAGAAGTATCTAAAGACCGAAAAATTAAGGTCAAGCCGATCGACAGATTAGTACTCCTAAGCTAAAGCCCTTACGGACTGTACACTTGGAGCCTATCAACCTCGTAGTCTACAAGGTGTCTGATAGGGATATCCATTCTTGGGGGGAGCTTGGCGCTTAGATGCTTTCAGCACTTATCCTTTCCGAACGTAGCTACCCAGCTAATACCGTTGGCACGATAACTGGAACACCAGAGGTTCGTCAATCCCGGTCCTCTCGTACTAGGGATTGATCCCCGCAAATATCCTACGCCCATGGCAGATAGAGACCGAACTGTCTCGCGACGTTCTGAACCCAGCTCACGTACCACTTTAACCGGCGAACAGCCGGACCCTTGGGACCTTCTCCAGCCCCAGGATGTGATGAGCCGACATCGAGGTGCCAAACCTCATCGTCGATATGAACTCTTGGATGAGATAAGCCTGTTATCCCCGGAGTACCTTTTATCCGTTGAGCGACGGCCCTTCCACACAGAACCGCCGGATCACTAAGTCCTACTTTCGTACCTGATCGACTTGTAGGTCTCACAGTTAAGCTTCCTTATGCCTTTACACTCGATGCGCGATTGCCGACCGCGCTGAGGAAACCTTTGAACTCCTCCGTTACTCTTCGGGAGGAAACCGCCCCAGTCAAACTGCCCGGCTGGCACTGTCTCCACTATCGATTCAGACAGTAAGGTTAGAATTCTAAAACAACAAGGGTGGTATTTCACCGTTGACTCCACAGAAGCTGACGCTCCCACTTCAAAGTCTCCCACCTATCCTACACATGCAATTTCAAAACCCAATACCAGCGTACAGTAAAGGTTCCGGGGTCTTGTCGTCCCGCCACGGGTAACCGGTATCTTCACCGATTCTCCAATTTCACCGAACCCCTCATTGAGACAGCGCCCAAATCGTTACACCATTCGTGCGGGTCGGAACTTACCCGACAAGGAATTTCGCTACCTTAGGACCGTTATAGTTACGGCCGCCGTTTACTGGGGCTTGGAACCGCAGCTCATAGTCCGAAGACTAATCACCGAAGTTTTTAACCTTCCAGCACCGGGCAGGTGTCACTCCCTATACGTCCTCTTACGAGTTTGCAGAGAGATGTGTTTTTGCTAAACAGTCGCTTGGGCCTCTTTAATGTTACCCCCTCACGCTAGACAGTAAATGTTTTCACGCTAATGGGGCACCCCTTCTTCCGAAGTTACGGGGCCATTTTGCCGAGTTCCTTAACGAGGGTTATTTCGAGCGCCTAACCATATTCTGGCCGTCTACCTGTGTCGGATTGCGGTACGGGCACCTAAGATACTGGTCCAGAAGCTTTTCTCGGTAACATAGCCTCGATCAGTTCGCTCGCTCCGTAGATTGAGCTCCCATTAACATCTGACCCCGAAGGGCTGCTTGCTTAGACGCGTACAACCAATCACGCGCTGACCTAGCTTTTTACGTCATTCTGAACTCGTAACGTTCTTAGGTGGTTCCGGAATATTTAACCGGATGTCCATCGTCTACGCCTTTCGGCCTCGACTTAGGCCCGACTAACCCTGAGTGGATTAACCTTCCTCAGGAAACCTTAGACTCACGGCGAATCCGTTTCTCGCGGATTTTTTCGCTACTCATACCGGCATAATCACTTCCATTTCGTCCAGATGTCCTTACGGTCATCCTTCAACCTACAATGGAACGCTCCTCTACCAAACCAGCTCTCCGAAGAGAACTGATTTCCATAGCTTCGGTAATATGCTTGAGCCCCGATCATTTTCGGCGCAGAGTCACAATTGACCAGTGAGCTGTTACGCTTTCTTTAAATGATGGCTGCTTCTAAGCCAACATCCTGGTTGTCTACGCAACTCCACTTCCTTAACCACTTAGCATATATTTGGGGACCTTAGCTGATGGGCTGGGCTGTTTCCCTTTTGAGCATGGAGCTTATCCCCCACACTCTGACTCCTGTAACAAGGTACGGTGGTATTCGGAGTTGGATTGGGTTCAGTAAGCTGGTAAGCCCCCTAGCCCATTCAGTACTCTACCCCCACCGCCTTCTATTACAAGGCTAGCCCTAAAGCTATTTCGAGGAGAACCAGCTATCTCCAAGTTTGATTAGCCTTTCACTCCGATCCACAGCTCATCCAATCACTTTTCAACGTAAATTGGTTCGGACCTTCGCTCAGTTTTACCCGAGCTTCATCCTGGCCATGGATAGATCACTTGGTTTCGGGTCTACTCCATTCAACTTAATCGCCCTGTTCAGACTCGCTCTCGCTACGGCTTCCCCCGTATAGGGGTTAACCTTGCTGAATAGAAGTAACTCGCCGGTTCATTAATCAAAAGGCACGCAGTCAGACATTCCCTGACTAAATCAGGGCATAGTCCTCCTACCGCTTGTAGGCATACGATTTCAGGTACTATTTCACTCCCCTCACCGGGGTTCTTTTCAACTTTCATTCACATTACTTGTCCACTATCGGTCACGAAGTAGTATTTAGCCTTGCCAGGTGGTCCTGGCAGATTCCCACAGGGTTTCCCGTGTCCCGTGGTACTTGGGAGAAAGCTCCAGCCGACTCATGATATTTTGCCTACAGGACTATCACCCCCTATGGTTGACCTTTCCAGGTCATTCGACTATATCATGAGCAGAAGCCGACCGGTTGGCACACCAGTCCGAGCTCTTCCCGCTACACCCCGCAGATAACGCGTGCCGCTATTACATCAGCAGGGTTTAGGCTGATCCCGTTTCGCTCGCCGCTACTCAGGGAATCCCTTAATTGGTTTCTCTTCCTTTTGCTACTTAGATGGTTCAGTTCACAAAGTTCGCCTCCCTTTCGGGATAACCAGACATTACTCTGGTCGGGTTCCCCCATTCGGAAATCTCCGGATCAAAGCCTGTTTGCGGCTCCCCGAAGCATATCGCTGCTTACCACGTCCTTCATCGCCTCTCCGTGCCAAGTCATCCACCGTACGCCCTTAGTAGCTTGACCACTAAAAGTATAATAAACTTTTGTGGTGCACTCTAATTGTTTATCGGTTTTAGATACCTCTGTTAAATATGTCAAAGAACATTTGATCGGTTTTTATGCGGCCGTGTTTATCGGCTACGGCCTAAAAAGCGATCTAAAAAATCTGCTGTTCGGCAGCTTGAAACTGCCGTCTCAAACTGGTGGAGATGAGGGGACTCGAACCCCTGACATCCTGCTTGCAAAGCAGGCGCTCTTCCAGCTGAGCTACATCCCCTGTCATCGTGGGGTATGGTGGGCCCATCTGGGATCGAACCAGAGACCTCCGCGTTATCAGCACGGCGCTCTAACCAACTGAGCTACGGGCCCAGGCAGTTAACCCGAGGGCTGAAACCTGTTTCGGTCCCTGCCTCATTTCCACGAACAAATATATTAATCAAATAGCCGAAAACATGTGGATCAATTTTTAACTGTGTGTTTGTCTTAATTTTACCCAGACACCGTAGTGTCAGGGTCCTTTCTCCTTAGAAAGGAGGTGATCCAGACGCACCTTCCGGTACGACTACCTTGTTATGACTTAGTCCTCCTCACCAAGCACACCTTCGACGTCGCCCCCCTTACGGATAGGCTAACGGCTTCGGGTGCACTCAATTCAGGTGACTTGACAGGCGGTGTGTACAAGACCCGGGAACGTATTCACCGCAGCAAGGCTGATCTGCGGTTACTAGCGATTCCAACTTCACGGAGGCGAATTGCAGCCTCCGATCCGAACTGGGGCCGGCTTTTTGAGATTAGCTCCACCTCGCGGTCTAGCAACTCATTGTACCGACCATTGTAGCACGTGTGTAGCCCTAGGCGTAAGGGCCATACGGACTTGACGTCATCTCCTCCTTCCTCCAGTTGAACACTGGCAGTCTCCCTAGAGTGCATTCCGGCGAACCGGAATTTGCAACAAGGGACGATGGTTGCGCTCGTTGCGGGACTTAACCCAACATCTCACGACACGAGCTGACGACAGCCATGCAGCACCTGCATAGGTTCTTGATTGAAACAAGTCGTCCCCCTTTCAGGTTCCTACTTCCTACATGTCAAGCCTAGGTAAGGTTCCTCGCGTAGCATCGAATTAAACCACATGCTCCACCGCTTGTGCGGGTCCCCGTCAATTCCTTTGAGTTTTAGCCTTGCGACCGTAGTCCCCAGGTGGAGCACTTAACGCGTTAGCTACGACACAGACCCTTTCGAGCCTGCACCTAGTGCTCATCGTTTACAGCTAGGACTACCAGGGTATCTAATCCTGTTTGCTCCCCTAGCTTTCTCATTTCAGCGTCAGTATCGAGCCAGTAAGCCGCCTTCGCTAATGGTGTTCTTCCAGATATCTACAGATTTCACCCTTACTTCTGGAATTCCGCTTACCTCTCTCGTACTCAATCCTAACAGTATCGAATGCAGTTCCTTGGTTGAGCCAAGGGATTTCACACCCGACTTATTAGGACGCCTACATGACCTTTACACCCAGTGAATCCGAACAACGCTTGCCACCTCCGTATTACCGCGGCTGCTGGCACGGAGTTAGCCGTGGCTTCCTTTGCTGGTACCGTCAGACAGTACAGGTGTTAACTGTACTGCTTTCATCCCAGCCGACAGAGCTTTACAACCCGAAGGCCTTAATCACTCACGCGGCGTCGCATTGTCACCCTTGCGGGCATTGCAAAAGATTCTCGACTGCAGCCTCCCGTAGGAGTCTGGGCAGTGTCTCAGTCCCAGTGTGGCTGACCATCCTCTCAGACCAGCTACCCGTCTTCGCCTTGGTGAGCCGTTACCTCACCAACAAGCTGATAGGACGCGGGCTTATCTAAGGGCGACAGGTCCATTTTCAGGATCCCCGCCTTTAACCTCGTTCCCTTTGGGAACGTGGTCTCATCCGGTATTAGCCTGCCTTTCGGCAGGTTATTCCGAACCCGAAGGAAAATTACCCACGCATTACTCACCCGTTTGCCACTATCCCCCTATTGCTAGAGGGATCGTTCGACTTGCATGCCTAAACCACGCCGCCAGCGTTCGTTCTGAGCCAGGATCAAACTCTCCAGTTTAAACTTCGTTGACCCACATGTTTTCGACTATCGATTTTCAAAGAACAGTATCCAAATAAAAAAGCACCAGAATCTGATGCCTTTTTAGGTGAATCAAATTAATATACAGACCTAATGTCTGCCTAGGTATCAAGTATACCAGATTTCCCTGATACTTACAATACCTGTATCAGCTCTTACCTCAGGACCGTATATTTCAAAGAATGTCTTAACGACGTAGATGACATTCTACATGAATAGGAAAAAATGTCAACGTTTTTTTTAAGTTTTTTTTGATCCCCTAGAACCCTTGCCAAATAAGGCTTGTAGAGCATATTTAAAATCACGTTGCGGCGGCTGATATATTTTTTCGGGATATCTCCGCCCTTTTTCATTACATCCCGGACGTTTTCGTGCCCTTTCAAAATACTATTATATTATATGGCTTTCAAGCTGGATAGAGTTCGGCTGACCGGGACGGATAGAAAAGGGTACACGCTTACTTGCCGATAAGCTTCATGAACCTGCGCTTACCAAGCTTTAGTATTTTACCTATCTTGTTGTCCAGATTGATGTTATATGCGATATCAGTTATCTTGTCACCGTCCAGGGAGACGGCACCTTCCTCTATCTTGCGTCTGGCCTCGCTCTTGGAGATCTTGAAACAGTTACTTACAGCATCACAAATTATTATATCAGAACCACTTATGACTGTTTCTTCTATGTTGTCCGGTAGTTCCTTTTTAGCGAACACGGTCTCGAAATGCGTCCTCGCTCCTTCGGCCTTATCCTGGCCCCAGTACTCCGTTATTATGCTTACCGCCAGGTCGGATTTAGCCTTTTTGGGGTGGAGCTCGCCCTTTTCCACCCTGCCTTTTACTTCCATAACATCAATATCCGTAAGGAGTTCGTAGTATTTCCACATAAGCTCGTCGGATATGCTCATAAGCTTGCCGAACATCTCTTCCGGCGCCTCGTCTATGCCTACGTAATTGTTAAGGGACTTGGACATCTTGTCCCCGCCATACAGCCCTTCAAGTATAGGCATGGTAAGTATGACCTGGGGTTCCTGCCCAAAGTTGCGCTGAAGGTCCCTCCCGACCAGAAGGTTGAACTTCTGGTCAGTGCCCCCGAGCTCCACATCTGCCTTCATATGCACCGAATCATACCCCTGGAGAAGCGGGTAAAGGAACTCTATGATACTTATAGGCTCGCGGGCAGCGTATCTTTTGGAGAAGTCATCCCGCTCCAGCATACGGGCCACGGTATACCTCGAGGCCAGGTCGAACATGCCCGCGGCTCCCAGCTTGGAACACCATTCGGAGTTGAACACGACCTTGGTCTTTTCCTTGTCGAGTATCTTGAATATCTGTTTTTTATATGTCTTGGCGTTCTCTTTTACCTCTTCCTCGGTAAGCTGTTTACGCGTCTTGGACTTGCCTGAAGGGTCGCCGATGCGGCCGGTAAAATCTCCTATAAGGAAATGCACGTCATGACCGAGTTCCTGGAAATGTTTGAGCTTGCGGAGAAGAACGGTGTGCCCGAGATGAAGATCGGGCGCCGAAGGATCGAATCCCGCCTTTATTACGAGCGGTTTTCCGCGAGAGAGCTTCTCCTTGAGTTCACCCGGCTCGATGACCTCGTCGGCTCCTCTTTTAATTATATTAAGCTGTTCTTGTGCGGGTAACATAGTGCGGCTATTGTAGCATACGGGAAATCCGGGGTCAAGGTCGGAGGCGGGCTGCCGATAAAGCTCGGGACAGGTTACTGTAGAAGTATAAAACCGGGTATAAACCAGTCCCTCGTTTTTAAGGGGACAGACCCCCAGGAGCAGCAAAAAGTCCGGAAGGGGTCAGTCCCCATACTTATATTTTTCCGAAACTGCGAGGCCTATCCGTCCTTACAATAACTCTTCGAGTTATAAACCACTATGCATTGCCTGATAAAGCTCGGGACAGGTTACTGTAGAAGTATAAAACCGGGTATAAACCAGTCCCTCGTTTTTAAGGGGACAGACCCCCAGGAGCAGCAAAAAGTCCGGAAGGGGTCAGTCCCCATACTTCTAAAACCGTTCCGGGCTGGGGACAGATAAAAGATAACTCCGGGGACAGGTTAAGCGGGAGTTTGTACCAGGTACAAGCAACCGAAGGGTCTGCTGGCATAAGTTCTAGATATAACCCGTCAGGGTTATTGTGAGGACGGTTACGCTTCGCAGATAAGATGCCTTGCCGATTCTTAATTAGAAAAACATGATGACCGGATGTGCCGCACACGAGTTTGCCGATAGGCTTGTCCGAGTGATAGGCACATCCGGCATCAAATAATTTCCAGGCATTTATGTTTTACGCGTAGATCCAAAATTCCCTTATCATCGAGAAATCCCTTACAAGTTCGTTCACAAGGCTTATCGCCCTTATCTCCGAAAGGAAATATCCTACCCTTTCGCGTACCGCCTGGATAGGCGTATTCTCGTCCTCTGTCACGGCAAGGGCGTTCACGAAATCCTCCACGTCGATATCGACCCCGGTGAAAGTGCCTTCCAGCAGGCGTCCCAGAAGGTCCTTAAGCGTCCTACTGTCCTGCTGTCCCTCGTCTATCACACGCGCGATAAGCGCTATCATGAGCATACGCGACTGGTATGTGGTCTTGTAGTCATCACTGATGAACGTCGACGGCATGTTCATGCGCACAAGCCTGACATCCCGCAAAAGGGCCGCGTTCTCATCGGTATTGACAAGTGAATCTACCGCGGCCGCAAGTTCAGTGTCCGCCACGATAATTCGTTTCACTCCTTTTTCCCCGGACGCAAGTTCTGCTACGAGGTCTTCCGCCCTCACCCTTACTACCTCTATCTTGCCGTCATGTTTTTGCTGGGCCGCCGCTATGGTCTTCTTAACGTCGCCCGTAAGCACCACCGACTGCGGAAGCACTACCCTGAGCTTATCCGACGTTACATTATCCACCGCGGTCCATACCGCCCTCTTATCCTCGACGCTTAGCGCTTTTTCCTCCGTCCCCCTTTTATCCCCGGCTTCCGTGATCGTGCTCTGCGGTATGCTCGCCTTGTAAAGTTTCGCGGTATTAGTGACCGGCCTTATTGTATAGCGCCCGCTTGAAGCGGGCATCAGGAATGTTTCGCCCTGTTCAGCTATAAGCATGAACCCGTTCGCGTCATGGACCTCCACCCTGCCGTCAAGCACTATGAGGGCGTCGGCTGAGTGTTCGAGCCGGCTTGAGAATATCCTTTCCATATTCACGTCTATTACACTTAACTCGAACTCCGGCGCGGGCGTTTCGTATACGCGTTCCGCCCTCGCCCTTTCCCGGGGCGTCAATATACGCGGCTCGCCCGAATTGAAAGTAAGCGTCTTCAGAAGCTCCGGGACATCCACATGTTTCGGGGTAAGCCCTCCGCGAAGCACGTTATCGGAATTGGCCATGAGTTCCATACCCATGCCTTCGTCCTCCGACGCGGGATCGAGTTTTCCCAGGTACGCGTGAAGCTCTCCCGCCGATAAGTACATGGCCTCGCCCGGTTCCAGCCTCACGAGGTTCAATAGGTACGTCGACAGTACCCCCATGTCGTCCGGGTACAGGTCATTGAGCCTGAGCGTCCAGAGTTCCCGCCGGAGGTCTATCTCCTTGCCCTGCTCCCTGGCCGCGGCAAATATGGTATCGATATCGTCCACGACCCGTGTTCCGAGTTCATGGGAAAGCCGCGTACGGCTCACACCCACGACGTGCCTGACGACGTCGGCTATCTCTCCCTGGGCGTCCGCGGCGGCTTCCACGTTATCGCCGGCCTCGGCTTTTTTGAGTGCCGCCACCTTACCCATTATGGCCGAATAGAAATCCCTGAGCGCGGCCCTTACGGCATCCTCGTTACTTCCGGCATCACGGACCGCCGTCTTAAAGCGTCCAAGATCAACGGATAACGCGGGCACTCCCAGCGCCTCAAAATCGTCCATGATATCACCGGCCGGCCTGAATCCGTTAAGGGCCCAGAACCTCGTCACCGCGCATATGATCTCGGGCTTATGGTTGTCGTCCTTGTAGTTCGGGCCCTGGCCGTTCTCCCTTGCCCAGCCCTCTTCCGCCTGCTGTTTGTTGGGATGCGCCTGTATGGAAAGCGCGGTAGACGCCGTAAGCACCTTGAAGAGATACGGCAGGCGCGAGTGGAATATCCTAGCGGCCTCTTCACCCAATATCTCGTCCGCGGCGCCGCCAATAAGCTCATAGAGGTTGGTCTCTATCTCGTGCACGTTCGCCCTGGCCGGAGCTTTGGGATGCGCGCCTATCCAGAGTTCCGCGTAAGGTTTCCCTTCGGTATTGTCCACGCGTATGAGGGCCGGAATGAACTTCGGGTCCCCCCAGGCATAATCCATCACTTCGCAATGTATCTTAAGAGGTACAGGCCGGTCAATATACGATCTTACTGCCGGCGACCCGCTACGGGCCTGTTCGCGAGCATCCAGATGTGCGTCCCACTCGTACCTATCCTCTACACGGCTGACCGCGCCGGCTATCGGGTTCTCTCCATTTCGTTCCAGATAAAAATATGCCGCGGCACCCTGCATGGTACCCCGTGTGTGCGTCGGTCCGGGAAGATCGCTTCCTGAAGTGTCCGGCGGAGCCAAAGCCGATGATCGTGTACTGACAAGCAACATCGCCATTAACAAAAGAAAGATCGTCTTCTTTGTCATATCTTCTCCCGGGTTAAATAATACGGATGTGATGTAAGTTTGTATTAAACTAACATACGTTATGTAAAATTGATTATACTATAAAAAGCTAGAAAATTAAAGGAAAATTAACAGGAGTTAAGCTGCCTTTAGAGCCATAAGTTCGCCAAGATATTCATCATACATTGCCCTGATATCTTCCGCTATGGTCCTAACCGGGTCCAGTATAATGAGCCATCCCTGGGCATCTTTATTATTTTTCATGGCGATCGCGTTCTTAATAGCTTCGGACATGGAATACAGACCGGCCTCACTGCCGATAACCACTACGGGAGATTTCAGCACCCATGAGATGGACGCCAGATTCTCCACTACGTCCTTACTGCTTAGGGGCCCTCTTATGACGGCCAGCACATCACCGGCACCAAGGATACCTGCGTAGTCTTTAAGCGATTTAAGCTGTGATATTGCTGTGTCCATGTTCTTGTTCCTTCGCTCAAGATCGTCTTTCGTGACCGTTTTTATCCTGAATACCGGGAAACCAGCCCGGGATATGAGTTTTCGCAGTATATCCGCGCTCGAGGTGTCTTCTTCCACGTAAAGAATGATCCTCCCTCCCGAGAGAAGATCGTGTTTCACCACAAGCTCACGCACCGTCGCGTCAAGGTCCGGGACCGCAACGTGACGCAATATGTCATCCGCGTAAAGAACAATACTTTTAGGGTTTTTCGACACAGTGGCCACAACACCATCTGCCTCGGCTATTCTGCTCTTATATCCCGCATGCGCGGCATTCAATAGCGCTCCGGCACTTGAAACGAACTTATCGAACAGAGATATGGCCGTGCTTTCCCTCTCCAGGACAGGAGCATTTTCATCTTCGCCTTTTTCAAGCGTCTCGCGTACAGACCGGAAAGCTTCCCTGACCATCCTATCCGCGTCGGGCACGCCCGCGAAAAGGTCTTTCTTTAGTTCCCTTATGGCATTCTCGCCTTTCCGGCCGAGATCCGGATGTTCCGCCTGGAACACGGCGGCATTAATAACCGTGTCGGCCATGCTTGCGGCCTCGAGCATGGAGTTTCCGCAAAGAACAAATTTCTCCATAAGAACGCGCCGCGCGCGAAAGAACGGGACCTCTTTCTCCTGCACATCAAAAATGATCCTTATTACCGCGCCTCTATCCAGCGTCTCTTTAAGCCCTTTCGGCATAAAGGAATAAAGCATCTCAGCCGGCATTTCTATCAACATGTGCTCGTTTTCCAAGAACATACGTATTCCCGCCTCTATTTCTTCCGGGTCCATGCCTCCGCTCGCATGCCCGAACGTGCCTGGATCGTCCATGTACGGCGCACCTGAACCGTTATCCACATCCGACTGTATCCCGTCCTCCGGCCCGGAGAACACGGGGTCATCGATATGTGCCGCCCCCAGGCTCTGGAAGCCTCCATCTCCCGCTCCCGCAGGCCTTTCTCGCACGACCACGGAAACTATCGCTCCCGGGCCATCAACACGATTACGTACGTCCAGTTCCCAACCAATGCCGCGGAATATCCTCGCCAGATCCAGCAGGCCATGTCCCCTATCATTCGAACCCGTAATGGAAAAACGTTCCTGGCCTACCTTACCCAGCTCCTCGGCGCTGAACCCGGTACCATTATCCATGACCTCTATCCATAACGCCCCGTCCCTTTCCACGGCACGTATACGTATCTCGCCTTCCTGGCCGGACCAGATCTCCATCCTCTTGGCCACGGAGATAATGGCGTTACTTATCACCTCTTCCAGGAAAAGCCCCAGGACACCGTTCTTCTTATCTCCCGGTGAAGCTTTTAACGCTGTCCTCATCGTATCTTGTCCGATATGTCCCGCGTCGCGAAGATCGGATATCATTTCCAGGGCCGAATCGTACACCCTCCTGTAAACGCCGCTGTAATAATGATCGTCCAGAGAGAACCGTGTCTCAGGGCACTCATAGAGAATTTTCCCGGAGGCATCGTCCTCTGCCGGGTATAACGTGAGGATATCCTCGTCCTCCTCTTCGTAAAAATAGTTCTCAGCAAGCTCCCCTACGGTCCGGGGCGTGGACATGAACACCTGGCCCTCTTCAAGATAAGCGATAGTATGCGGGCAAAGCGGCTGGTCCGCGGGTATCCCGTTCTCCACAAGGAATCTCGCGAGCTTTATATAGTTATTCCTGTACCGGTTCTTTTCCCAATGCTCTATTTCCCTGAAATCCTCCGTTACCCTGAGAAGCATATGCAATGTACCGGGTTCGATCATGCGGGCACATATGATCCCCGGACGTTTTCGCGGATAAAGTATCTTCTCATGGAGTCCATTCCCGGCACCCATGCCCAGTTCCAGGACATCGTCATAAAGCAAAGCGTTGAAGATGCCCCGGTCCTCCATTATTTTCTTTATAGCCTCCCGCGCTTCAGCCCGATTCGAGACTTTACCGTTAAGCATTATTTTTTCCACACCGCTGGCCATGTCCTCGTCCGGGTCTTTCGCTTCCCGCCTGGAATACGTAATGGCCCGATAAACGGCCAGGGACGGGTCTATCTCCTTATTCCCCCGCGGAGACACGATTACTCCGCCAGGAAGTTCCACTTCCTTTTCTTTACCTACATATACTTTTACCAGCTCAACGTCCCAATCTATTCCCGCCTCGATCAGCATGTCCTGTGTTATCAAGAACATGCTCCTGTCATTCCCCGGGTCTTTCTCCGTTCCCACGGAATCAGCCACAAGGACGACCTTCGTAAGCCCCAAGAGCTTTATCGCGCGCACGGCGGCCGCGCCTTTGGACATGGCCGTGATATCCACGGCGCGGGCCGAAGCCGAAGCCTCAATCTTTCCTAAAAGCCGGCCCTGCCCCTGCAACGTCCCGATCTTCTCCCTGACCTGGGCGGCTATCTCATACCTGAACCCGTTAAGCCGCTCATCCATACGCCCGGTATAGAGCGTCACGCCTTTTTCCCCGGCATCTATGATCAGGGACGTACCTACATCTTCGGGAAGACCATGTGTCCTTATTACGTTCCACATGGCTTCCACGACAGTATCCCTGATAAGTTCCTGGTCATCTTTTGTGCCGATGTGCGAGGACCTATACCCATCCAGGGCCCGCATATCGCCGCTGCGATCTATCTGGACCGCGGCGGCGCCGGAATTGGTCATGAAAATATAAGGATTACCTTCCCCGGACATCTTCCCCATCCGGGTACTTTTCCCGCAATATGTCGCAAGGGAACGGAATGACCGTCCCGTTAGCGTCACTCCCCGGACCCCTGAATCAAGCATGGCATTTTTCGTCGATATCATGATATCGCTCAGGCCATCCCCGTGATGGGCGTCAACCCCGTCGAGATCCGAGATCACCCCGTCGACACCGGAAAACGCCTCGCGGTTCTTTGCTACGAACGCGTCTATCCTGTCCAATCTTTTACCCTCCAGGTAGTTCTCAGGGAACTTCGGGAAATGCAAACAAGCGAAAAGTATATCCGTGGGAGAGAGATCGTTGAACTTCCCCGACGAGATCATTTCCTCCCTTTTCCTCCGGACAGCTCCCAGGAATCCCCTCGGATCAGCGCTGTGCCTGACACACGCGAATAATATGTCCGCGGCCGGGATATCCCTGAATGCGTCGACCAGACGGGCTTTCTCGGCCAAGACCCATTTAAGGAACGTACGAGGCCTCAAGGGGTTCGAGGTACAAGCCGCCATGACGACCCAATCAGGGAGCTCGTCGAACTCCCCGATAAGCTCCGAGACCTCTTCCGCCGTATAAAAATGCGTCAGGAGCCTTTCCTGCATGTCGCTCGTTATGCCCAGGCCGTCATATCCATCCAGCATCTCCATCACCGTACCCGCGAAATGGCCGGCGTTAAAAGACTTCAGGCCACTTATGGCCGCCACATCAGTCGGGGTTATTATGGAACGCGCGGACAGGCTTTCCAGCGAACGGGTATCGTACCTTATAAGCGCCGACATAGCTATTCCCGCCAGCTTTACCGCCTTATCCCGCGGCATGTCCGCATCCCGGGCCATCATTTCCTCTACGAGCTTATCGGACATCGTCCTGAGATAATCCGATTCCTTGTCCGAGAACTGTCCGCGTTTCTTGAACCGCGTGACCTCGGCAACGTCACCCATGCCTTTCATCCATTCCGGTTCAAGCATGCCGTTTATCCTGGTCGCCAGGTCGGGGTACCTTCTTTTAAGCTCGCTCAGGTATGACGGACTCACGCCGGCAAGTTCCGCTATGCGCTTGTTATCTAGGCCATCCTCCCCCACGCTTATAATATCAAGCGCGGCCATGACCTTTACATACTGCCCGGATGCCGGCTCAAGCCCACGGGAGACATCTATCAGGAGCGCTATGTCCGGATTACGTTCGATACGGTTATAGACCGTGCGTTTCGAGACCCCCGACTCACGTCCTACACCGTTCACCGTGACCCTGCGTCCTTCCGACATCATGGTCTTGACGGTCATGATGATCTTCCTGTCGGAAGCGTTCATTCTTTCCATGTCCTCAAAGCATACGCCCAGACGTGCGTCCGCCCAGGCGTGCATGATATCGTCTTCTGATGGCGATGCCTTATTGAGCCCCGGGTTCCTCGCGAGGAACTCCTCCACGTCGATATCTCGGAACCGTTCCGCGAGATAATACCCGTCGGTACCGTTACCCAGCAATATCCCGGCGGTCTTAAGCGCCCTTAACTCGTTATCCACCGAGCTCTCGGAATTGTTCCCGCCTCTCGGCGTCGTTACCCCGTCCAGTATCTCCTTGCGCGTTCTCTTATCGGGGGCGAATACTCCCGCACCCGCGAGCTCCCGTAAAAGCGTCGCGGGAGAGCCTTTAGCGATGGCAAAAGGCCCTGATACTCCCGGCGAGGGATCGTATGACCAGGGGGCGTAGGGAGACCCAGTCTCATCGAACAGGTCAGGGGTTATCGCCTCGGACGGGCCACCCTCATCGTCACCCTTTTCGTCATCATCCTCACCCCGGTCCGTCCTGATAATGATACCATCCAGCGAATTAGCGAGCGTATTGTGATCATAATCCTCCAGGAACACTACTTTGCCCATAATATCCGCGACAGCGGGATCAGTGGTCTCAAAAGCGGTACTAACGCCCGCGAGGAACCTTGAGTAGAATTCTGCCAGGTTATTCACGCTGAACACCTGGTCCGTGCCAAGTGACTCCTCGGTCATTTCAAGGACCGCCGCCACCACATCCTCCCCCAGCGCATGCAGAAGCTCTGAGACAAGGGTATAATCGGCATTCCCATCCGAAGAGCTTAAGCGTTGTTTGGACACTTCGAATTTATCGGTCAATAGTATTATCTTGTTCCTTCTATCCTCACTAAGAACGTTATTTATCCTGGAAACTTTGCGATCCATGGCCAGTTCCAAAATACCGCTGTCCGACACATTATCATAAAGAACGAACGTCACGAGCCCCAAAAGAGGCGCAAGCATATCCCGTATGACCTCGGCGCCCTCAACATCCTCCTCACCTTCGAGAGAGAACGACCAGTTAAGTCGCCGGCCGAACTCACGCGCCGTTATCCTGCCGCGCAGAAGATCGTCCAATGTCCCCTCAGCGCCTTGCGGCAGCGGCACCGCCACGTGCGTCACGCCGGACACCTCCACCAACCCCACTACGTCTACCACAAGCTTATGCATATCATTCGAGTTAGAATGGTCCCCTACGCACACTACTCTTTTACCGTGATCAAAGAACTTTGCCAGAAGGTCCCGTGGCGCGATGTATTTACCCCGGGAAGAAAGATGGTCGTTCATACGTTCCATATCCTCGTCACTCAGCATAGAGCCCTGGTTGGCACGGGACGCCGCTATGTTCCTCAAGGTCTCGATCATGCTCTGCGCCTGCACACTATCATGCGATCTTTCCACCTTTTCGTCGATCGATCTTTCTTCCCAAGGAGCATTTTGCCGGATCTCTTCTATTACCGCCTCGGATATCCGGGGATAAATGAACATTATCATCCCCAATTCCCTGTCCGTGAGGTTGAATATACTTATCTGGCCGAGGAAGAACGCCAGTTTGCGCGCATGCTCGCGTACGATCAGGTTATCCGAACGCATAGCCGCATTCAGGTCCTTGATGAAGACAGGATCCCCGGTAAGAACGCTTAGCGCAAAAGCCCGTTGCGGACCATTTTCCATCGGGTATTTGAACGCAAGGTCCGTGATAAAACTTATCGCGGAAAAAGCCACTTCCCTTTCCCCTGAGGCGACGGCGCGTTTTATGTTCCCGAGCAGCCTGTCATCCATCCGAGTCACGCCGCCATTATCGTAATAAAGTAGCAGTCCGTATATCGCGCGGCTCCGGCAAATGGATGGGCTCATGGGATCACCCGTCACTTTTATAAGCTCATCCCTGACAGCTTCACTGGTACCACCGTCCCACTTGGCGAGCAATTCGATACAGGCCGCCTTAAGTCTTTTCTCATCCGATGTCCTGTATACATCAAATATCTTTTCCAGGACCTTGTTGCCGGCCCCGCCAAGTCGCTCCCATGAAAGGTTATGGTCGACCTCTTGTATCGTGGCTATTTTCTCCAGGAGGTCCCCATCATCGAGCCTCCTGAAATAGTACGGCAATTGCGGCCAATCAGCCCCAGGCTCTCCCGCGGCCTGGTAGAACGTGATGCCATTGGCGATCTCGGCCCGTATCCTTATCTCCCGGAGATATTGGTCCCAGAACACTCCCGTAAAATAGCTGTGTTTATTCGCGTCTATGACCTTTTCGAGGGAATTGATAAGCTCTTTCTCGGTGGGCTTCATTTCCGTTCTTTTCATCACACCACCGCGCTCAAGAAGTATAAGCTCGAAAACGCGGGCTACCACATGGTTCAGATAACGTTCCCTTGAAAAACCCGCACGGTGTGCGGGAAAGTATTTAGCGACGTTCGCAGGCGTTGGTGGTACATACTTGAACACGAGTTCCTTTATCCCGGAATACCTGTTCCGGTCCTTACGCGCCAGTACCTGCATCAGGGATTCTATTTCTTCGTGGATAAGCGCCCGTAAAAGTCCCAGTTCATCACCCTCCAGATCCGCGGAAACAAGTACTTTGCCGTGTGAAAGTAATATGGCCTGGGAAGCGTTCGCTTCAAGGAGGGCTCTTTTCTCGTCATCATCCGCGTATACCACACGCGTATGCTCGAGCGCCATACTAAGCATATCGCGCCTGACGGATACACGTTGCGCGCCTGACCAGACGGAAATACCATAGGCCGTTCCGCCTGGCAGAACGCCAGTCAGCGTAAATACGAACGTCAGGAATGTAGCGGTTATTTTGCGAAACATTATATGATATTAATAGGATCTTGTTAACTTTCTATTACCCTAAAAGAGGAAGATTATAACATTATATTTCCCGTTAAGTCAATATAAATCTAACTATCTCGGGCATAAAAAAACAGCCGTTAGGCTGTCTTTTTATAAAACGTTCATATTAAAGATGTTACATTATGTACCGTATCTGTTGAACCAGGCTCTTTCCCCGAACGGTCTTTTCTCACTGCGTGGCCCTTCGGTCTCGGGCACCCCAATGGGAAGCAAGATGCGGACAACCTTACTTTCAGGCACATCTAAAAGGGCCCCTATCCTTTCCGCCCGTTCATCCCGCCTGAGCCAGCCATCGATCCAGACACTCGCGTACCCCAGCGAGGTAATAGCAAGTAACATGCACATAACAGCGGCCGCCAGGTCCTCTACCTGAAAAGAATGACCTTCATATACCGCGGGAGGTTCCCTGTCGACCATACATACTATCATGGCCTTCGCGTCATGCATGGCCTTTATCTGGTGCATTTCCCCTATTTTCCCCAGAAGCTCCGGGTCATCAACTATGACGAACTCCGAGGTCTGGGCGTTCTTCCCCGACGGCGCGGCAAGCCCGGCCTTAACTATTTTCTCAAGAGCCGCGCGGGGGACCGGCTCGTCCCGGAACCCGTCACGGTAACAATATCTCGAGCTTATCGCGTCAAAAAGATCCATATCGTTACCCCTTTCCATACCCGACAAAAAAAAAAGGACGGCCCGCCGGGCCGTCCTTTTCATATTACGATCAACGGTATACTATTGCTCCGTCTTTTCCTCAGCCTGCGGAGCGGCTTCTTCCGTTGTTTCGGGAGAAACTTCTTCCGCTGGAACCGCCTCTTCGGCCTTTTCAGATACCGGCTCGGCGGTCGCTTGCGCTGTTTCCTGGACGGGAGCCGCCTGTTGTTCAAGCCCCTTTGAACTCAAGGCTATCTTCTTCTGCACGCCGTCTATGTGTATGACCTTCACGTTGACGGGATCGCCCACCTTGTAGATACTTTCCATACGCTGGTTGGGTCCCAGGTCTATCTCTGACACATGCAAAAGACCCTCAAGCTCGTCCTCGAGCTCTACGAATATACCGAAATTCGTTATGTTGGTTATCCGACCATCACAAACGGTATCGGGTTTGTACTTCTTGACTATCTGGTCCCACGGGTCTTCCGTGAGCTGTTTTACTCCCAGGGCTATACGCCTGTTCTGCTCGTCCACGTTGAGTATGATAGCTTCTAT
Source organism: Candidatus Omnitrophota bacterium (assembly GCA_028715965.1). Taxonomy (NCBI): domain Bacteria; kingdom Pseudomonadati; phylum Candidatus Omnitrophota; species Candidatus Omnitrophota bacterium. The sequence continues at coordinate 19,263 of JAQUQS010000002.1, forward strand.
CTCATCGCCCTTCTTCATCTTCTCTTTCGGATGTGTTATCCTCTTTGTCCATGAAAGGTCGGAAACATGCACAAGGCCTTCCACGCCTTTTTCCATTTCCACGAACGCGCCATAATCCGTTACCGCGCTTATGGTGCCTTTTACCTTGTCTCCGGCGTTATAACGTCCCTCGACCCCTTCCCACGGGTCTTTCTCAAGCTGCTTAATGCCCAGGGAAAGTTTCTGGTTATCCTTGTCGACACTGAGTATCATGGCCTGCACCTGGTCACCGACCTGGAACTTCTCACTGGGATGATTGAACTTCTTCGACCAGGAAAATTCAGATATATGGATAAGCCCTTCTATACCTTTTTCCAGCTCGACGAAAACCCCGTAAGGCATGATGTTAACTACCCGGCCGTTGATAACACTGCCTTCCGGGTACTTATCGGTTATGCTCTCCCATGGGTTCGGTGTCCTCTGCTTGAGACCAAGCGATACCTTCACGCTTTCTTTGTCGAAATCTAGCACCTTGACCTCAATGTCGCTGCCAATAGAGACAACGTCACTCGGATGGTTTATACGGCCCCAGCTCATATCCGTTATGTGCAAAAGACCCGTTATACCACCGCCGATATCGATGAAGGCTCCGAAATCGGTTATGTTCCGCACGATACCCTTCACGACGTCGCCCTTGTTGAGACCCTCGAGTATGGCTATCTTCTCGTCGCGGCGCTTTTCCTCGACAAGCTCCTTCCTCGAAAGCACTATGTTCTTCCTGGGTATGTTTATCTTGACTATCTTGAACTCCAGCTTTTTGCCCAGGATATTATCCGGGCCGCCGAACTCCTGCATCATAGAAAGACTAGCGGGCAAGAACGCCCCCATGCCTATATCGACCATGAACCCGCCCCTGACCTTACGGGACACTTTACCGGTGACGATATCGCCTTCTTTCTTGTTCTGCACTATATTATCCCACGTCTTGAGACGTTTGGCTTTTTCGTGAGAAAGTACGACCATACCAAGCTCGTTCTCTTTCGACTCGAGCATGACATCAATAGGACCGCCGACCTTAAGCTCCTCAGGATCGGATATCTCCGATTTCATCACGATACCTTCGGACTTATAGCCTACATCGACCAACACCTCCTTTTCACCAATATGGACGATAGTACCTTTAAGGATCTCTCCTTCCCGTATGTCAGATATGCTCTGCTCATACAGGGCCGCCAGTTCCTGGTCCATTGCAAGAACCTCGCCATTCGCTTCTTCTCTTTCGATCTTCATCACTTGACCAACTCCTTTTCCATAGATTTTTGAGTGCTTATTGTACCGCTTTTCCAAAAAAGATGCAAATGATTTATATAAAAATAAGGGCTGTAACGCCTTTATTTACCGAGCAATAAAACTTCACGCCGTCACGTGGCCAGGGACGCTATCCTATCCATTATATATCTGGATATACCGTCATAATCCTTCCGGTCACCACCGGTCGAAGAGAACAATTCCCCGGGATAAACGGGTTTACCCACCCATACGGTCATCCTGGTCCCCGGTTTGAGCTTGCCCCCTTTAGGTAAGGCGTTCAGGGACCCCTCGATATACACAGGGATAACGGGCACCTCCGCCTTAGCCACAAGAAAACCTACACCCCGCTTGGCTTCCCGCAAACTGCCATCTTCTGACCTCGTACCTTCGGGGAATATAGCCACAGCCCGGCCTTTTTTAAGCCTGCCAAGGGCTTCCTTCAGGCTTGATACCCCGCCACCAACGCGGTCCACCGGGATACAGCTCACGGACTTGGCCCACCATCCCCACCGAGGTGAGTCAAAAAGTTCCTTTTTGGCCATGAAATCCACGTCCTTGCCCAGGAACGCCGTACCTACCAGCGGCGGGTCCAGAAGGCTTACGTGATTTGCTACTATTATGTAAGGAGGTTCGGGGATGTTCTCGCGCCCGTGATAGGTCACCCTGAAAAATATTCCCAGGAACATGGCCAACAGTCCCCTGGATATCCTGAAAGGTATGTTCTCGAAGAGTTTTTTGCCCATAAACGTCTTACCCGGCGGTGCTTTTCACATGTTCGACGATCAACAACACCACTTCGTCTATGGAAAGCCCGGTAGTATCCACGATGACCGCGTCATTGGCTTTTTTGAGCGGCCCCACTTCCCTGGTCATATCGCTCGCGTCCCTCTCTCGCAGGTCGTCTGCTACCTCTTCACGGGTTACATCACCGCCCTTCGCGCGCATCTCGGCGAAACGCCTGTCCACCCGTTCATCGAACGCGGCATCAAGATAGAACTTGTGTCTGGCGTCCGGCAATACGACCGTAGTTATGTCCCGTCCCTCCATCACCGAACCGCCGGAGCCAGCGACCATTTTTCGCTGTAGCCTTACCATGTTCTCGCGTACACGCGGGATCCCGCACACATGCTTCACGTTACGCGTAACATCCATGAGACGTATATCCTCCGTAACATCGCGCCCATCAAGCATGACTCGCGCGCCTTGCCCCTCCAACGCGGGCTTTTCGAACCTGAAGTCTATGTTGTCCGAAAGAAGCGCGACGGCGTCCTCGTCGAACATATCCACGTTCCCGCGCATCACTTTGAGCGTAAGGGCCCGGTACATCGCGCCGGTATCCACATATATGTAGCCTAGCTTGTCGGCCACCATCCTGCTTATGGTGCTCTTACCGCTACCCGCCGGCCCGTCAATGGCCACGGCTTCGATCTTATTTGAAGAAAGCATCCCTGGTCTCTTTCATTTTCCCGATCTTTTTCTTGAGAGCCGAACGGTCACCCTTGACCATGATCTTCTCTATCGAAGATATCTCTTTCTTGTATCTCTTGATGGCGGCAAGGACGTTCTTTTTGTTGGACATGAAGATATCGCCCCAGACCTCGGCCGCGGAAGAAGCTACACGGGTGGTGTCCCTGAACCCCGTAGCGAGCAGGCAAGCGGGGAACTTCTTCTCAAGCGTCCCGACCAGCGCGTACGCGGCTATATGAGGCAGATGGCTGGAGAACGCCAGGTTCCTGTCATGCCGGGCCGGCTCAATGGACCATACTTTCGCGCCCAGGGCCTCCCAGAACCTTGTTAATCTCTTCACCTTTTTTTCCCGGGACCTGCTCGGGGGGGCACTAACGAGACACACGCTTTTCTCGAAAAGATCCGCTGTCGCGCTTTCCACCCCGGCCTTTTCGCTGCCGGCCAATGGATGGGACCCTATGAAAGTGAACCTGTCCTTATATTTCGCGGCGTACTTTACGATCTCCTCTTTTGTGCTTCCCACGTCGGTAACGATCACATTACCGTCTCTTCTTATCACCTTCCCCAGCTCATCAAGGTTCTTTTTTATCGTACCCACCGGGGTACATATGACGATGATATCCGCGTCTTTGACGGCCTCACCATAGTTGTTCACGTATCCGGTCGTAAGGGCTTTTGCCTTAACGGCCCTTTTCAGCGAACTTTCCCGGCGAAACACGCCTACCACTTCCCTGGCCAGACGTTTTTTCATCAAGGCCTTGCCGATAGATCCTCCTATCAGCCCCATGCCTATTATGGTGATCTTGTTATATTCCATACACACCGCCATGTTTGGATCAGACTTCTCTTCCTACGGCTTCCGCCACCTTCTTGAGGTCCTCCATTACACCCGCGAACTTCTCAGGCAGGAGCGACTGGTCGCCGTCCGATACCGCGTCTTCCGGGGAGGGATGTACCTCTATCATGAGCCCATCGGCCCCGGCCGCGATAGCCGCCCTCGACATGGTCCCGACCATACCCCACCTGCCGGTACCGTGCGACGGATCGACCACTACCGGAAGATGCGTGGAACACTTAAGCGCCGGTACCGCGTTAAGGTCCAGCGTGAACCTCGTATATGTCTCGAACGTGCGGATGCCACGTTCACATAGTATGACGTTGGAATTCCCGCCGGCCAGTATATACTCGGCGCTCATAAGGAATTCTTTTATCGTATTAGCCATGCCCCGTTTAAGGAGCACCGGGATCCTTGTCTTTCCCACTTCCTTCAAAAGGTCGAAGTTCTGCATATTCCTGGCGCCTATCTGTATCATATCGCAATACTTGAGCATAAGATCTATGTTCCTTATGTCCATCAGTTCCGATACCACCTTTAGCCCCGTGATCTTTCCTGCCTCCGCCATGTATTTCAATCCTTCTTCGCCCATGCCCTGGAAACTGTAAGGCGACGTGCGCGGCTTGAAGGCCCCTCCGCGGAGCATGGTAGCCCCGGCTTCCTTAACTTTGAGCGCGGTCTCAATGAGCATATCACGGCCCTCGATGGAACAGGGGCCGGCCATCACCACAAGTCTTTTCCCTCCTATCTTCACTCCGCCTCCCACATCAATCACTGTGGGTTCGGAACGATAATCAAGCGACGCCAGCTTATAGGGTTTCAATATCGGAATGACACGCTCGACGGCCGCCATACCTTCGAAAGGCATTTCCCTGACCACGTCCTCCCGGCCGATCACACCTATGATGGACCTCTCCACGCCTTCGGATATCCAGGGTTTAAGCCCGAGACTTTCTATCTTATCTATTACGTGTTTTATATCTTCTTTTGTCGCTCCGGGTTTAAGTACTATTATCACTTTCCTTCTCCTTTTCCGCCAGCCTGGCCCTTAGCGCAGACCTTCATCCGGTCCCTGGGAACAGCATCCAGCGCTTCTCTCAACATATCAAGGAACATATCGTTCTCTTCCCTGAACCCAATACTCACACGTATATACCCATTGAGCCTCCAACCGGACATTTCCCTCACTATCACGCCCTTTTTCAGGATATATTCGAAGACCTGCCGGGAATCCCTGAACGTGTCTATGAGTATGAAATTCGTCCGCGAGGGTTTGGCATCAACGTCCATTTTACCCAGCTCCGCGAACATCCTTTCCTTTTCGGCGCTAACAAGACCGACGGCTTTTTCCACATACGCCTCATCCCCCAGCGCGGCAAGCGCGCCGGCCTGCGCCACGGAATTTATGTTGAACGGGTCCCTGACCTTGTTGAGAGCTTGTATGATATCGGGACGTGAGACCCCATACCCGAGCCTGAGCCCGGCCAGGCCATATACCTTAGAGAACGTCCGGGCAACTATCACGTTCCTGTCCGCCCTGGAAAACACGTCCGGAATGGTCTCGGGATAATCTTCCCCTCTGGCGAACTCGTAATAAGCCTCGTCCAGAAAAATAAGCACGTCCTGCGGCATGCTGTCGATGAAAGCGTCAAGCTCCTCTTTTGTAACGTAACATCCCATAGGATTGTCGGGATTCGCGATAAAGACTATCCTGGTCTTTTCGGTGACCGCTTCACGCATACCCGCAAGATCATACCTGAGCCCCTTCGCCGGTACGGCCACTACCTCGGCCCCTTCCGATATCGCGCTTATCCTGTACATAAGGAACGTTGGGTCGGCCATTATGACCTCATCGCCCGGCTCCGTGAATGCCCTGATAGCCATAAGTATCACATCGTCGGACCCGTTACCGAAGATAATGGTATCTCCCGGCACCCCGAGCTTTTCGGATACTGCCTGCCTGAGATAATAACATCCGCCATCCGGATACCTGTTGACATCACCGATCGCTTCGGTCATGGCCTTTATCGCCGCTGGTGACGGCCTCATTGAATTCTCGTTGGACGCCAGCTTAACCACATTATCCAGGCCAAGCTCCCGTTTTATCTCACTTACGGGCCTGCCCGGTCTATATGGGTCCAGTTTTTCCAGTGATCTTCTGTATCTTAACGTCATTTTTCCTTCTCCGATCTATCCTCCCGCGGGAGGGACTTTACATAATTATTTACGCTCGCCGGGATACGACCCCAGGACCTTGAAGAACTGGCATTTCTTCTCAAGGTCACCCAGTGTCCGGGCTATCTTAGGCGATACTTCGTGGCCGTCCATGTCCACGAAGAAATAATATTTCCACAGCCCTTTCTTTGACGGACGGGACTCGATCTTCGTAAGGTTTATCCCTCGTCTTTTGAAAGAAGCCAGCATATCGTGCAATATCCCGGGCTTATCCTTTACCGAGAACACAACAGAGGTCTTGTCCTTCGAGGAAGGCCTGCTGGCATGCTTGCCGACCACAAGGAACCGGGTAACATTGGTCGCCAGGTCCTCGATCCCCCTCGCGGCTACTTTGAGCTCATATTTTTTAGCGGCCACTTCACTCGCTATGCACGCCGATCCCGGGTTCTTTGACGCCAGTTCCGCGGCCTTGGTCGTGGACGCGACCTCCCGGAGCTTTGCCATCGGCAGGTTCTTCTCTATCCATCCCCGGCACTGGCCGAAAACGTTCGGATGCGAATACAGCACCTTGACGTTCTTGAAGTTACCCGTTCTCGACAATAAACATTCCTTTATCGGAAAATATATTTCCGAACATATCAAAAGCGGAGAGTCAACGAACATGTCAAGCGTATGGTTGACCGCGCCTTCGGTCGAGTTCTCTATCGGCACCACGCCGTAATCGGCGTTGCCTTTTTCCACTTCCCGGAACACGTCCGGGATAGTATCACATGATATGTACGAAACGCTTGAACCGAACTTCTTCATCGCCGCCTGGTGCGTGAACGTGAGTTCCGGTCCCAGGAACGCTATTTTCATCGGGTGTTCCAGAGAAAGGCACGCTGACATTATTTCCCTGTATATCGCCCTGACGGACGCCGACGGCAGCGGCCCCTTGTTCTTCTTGGACACGCTTTCGTACACCTGGGATTCCCTGTCGGGGCTGTATATCTCCTGGCCGCGTTTCTTCTTCGACGCGCCTATGGCACAACTTACATCGGCCCTTTCATTGAGAAGCCCTATTATGTGAGAGTCTATACCGTCGATCTTTTTCCTGAGCTTATTCAGATTTTTCTGGCTCATGACCTTCCCTCTCGTTTGAATGTTCTTCCTCCGGCCCCGGATCCATGCCACCAGCCGCGTTCGGCCCTTCCTCGGATGTTTCCGGACCCGCGACAGGCACAGGCATATCGTCCTTGCCGCCAGTCCCTACATCCCCATCGCCTGCCGGTTCAGGATTTTCCCCGGTAAAAGCTCTCGCCTTTTCCTCGAATTCCAGGAACGCCCGGTCTTCCTCCACATCGGTATATTCGCTCTTGTCGTCACCGACCGGCAGGACATCCTCGTGCCTGCCGTAGTCCAGTTCCTCTTCAGAGAATTCCCTGAGCGCCGGAAGTTCGTCCAACCCGCCCAAACCGAACACCTCAAGGAACTTTTCGGTGGTACCGTAAAGCAGGGGTTTACCGATAACGTTCTTACGGCCTTTTATCTGTATGAGCCCTTTATCTATTATCGTCTTGATAACGCCGCCCGCGTTGACCCCACGCACACTTTCTATCTCGGCGCGCGTCACAGGCTGCTTATATGCTATGATCGCGAGGGTCTCGAGCGAAGGCCCTGTGAGCCTGTCAGATTCCTTTTCGTAGAGCCTGTTTATCCACGGCTGGTACTCCGGCTTTGTCACTATCCTGTGTCGGCCGGCGATCTCCGCGATCTTGAACGCCCGCTCGGGAGCTTCATAATCCCGGGAAAGGGACTCCAGCGCCTCGTTTATCTCCTTGAGGTCGAACTCCTCGATCGCCCCCTTGAGATCCTCGGTCTTGATACCTTCTTCCGACACTATGAGAAGTGCTTCTATTATGCTTTTTAGTTTTCCGATCCTGTCCATGTCCCGTCTTCCGCTTCTATACTTTCTTCCCCTTCTGTCCTGCCTCCTTCGGCCGGAGCTTTTTCCACCTCGGGGTTCCTTATCACCTCTATGTCATCGAAAACGCTCTTCTGGACCGCGACAACTTCCCTCATTTTCATCAGCTCTAGTATCGCCAGGAAGACGGTGATGACCTCTTCCCTGGTACAGGAGTTCGAAAAAAGGGAAGAAAAAAGGATACGCGGCGTTTTCGCGAGTATATGGTATATCTCATGTATCTTTTCGCTTACCGTGAACTTATTACGTACCACCTGGTGAAAAGTCTCTTTGGGTACGCTCGTCAGGACCTTCTGGAAAGCCGTTATAAGGTCAAAGAGGCTGGCCTCAAAATACTCTTCCCCGTCCCCCGACAGGAAGGTCTCCGGCTCCCCCGCGCCGCGCCTCACGAATATATCCTTATGACGTTCACGCATCTCGGCAAGCTTGTCCGCGGCATCCTTATACTTCTTGTACTCCAGGAGACGTTTCACGAGTTCCTCCCGCGGGTCAGCCAGCTCTTCTTCCTCCGGCTCCTGTTCTTCCCTGGGAAGCAGCATCTTACTCTTTATGTGTATAAGTGTGGCCGCCATGACAAGGAACTCCCCGGCTATCTGGAGATCAAGCATTTTCATGAGCTCAAGATATTCGATATATTGCGCGGTTATCCTGGATATGGGGATATCGTAAATATCGATCTTTTCCTTTTTGATAAGGAAAAGCAGCAAGTCCAGTGGTCCTTCAAAAATGTTAAGTTTTACCTTATACGTCATAGGTATTCCCGGGCTCAAGACCCCCGGTCAGAGAATGACCTGGTGCAGGCATTTTTTGACCTTGGTCATCGTCTTCTGGGCTGCCCTTCTGGCCCTGACGGCCCCCTGTTCAATGATCGCCTTCACGTCCCCGTCCGACAGGCTTTCCCGTTTCTTGCGGATAGGGTCCAGAAAAACGTTAAGCGCGGTGGCCAACTTTTCCTTGACCTCCACATCGCCCACGTTACCCTGCCTGTACCGTTCCTTGAGATCCTCCACCTCATCCTTGTTCGGATTGAACACATCATGATACATGAAAACCGGGTTCCCCTCGACCTTTCCCGGGATATCTGCCCTTGTCCTGGAGGGGTCCGTGTACATGCTGAATACCTTTTTCCTCACAACGTTCGCCGGGTCGGAAAGGGATATGAAGTTCCCGTAACTCTTGGACATCTTCCTGTTATCCAGACCCACCAGTTTTGATACCTTGGTAAGTATCGGCTCGGGCTCGGCGAATATCTCACGATCGTAAAGAGAATGGAAACGCCTAATTATCTCCCTGGCAAGCTCAAGATGCGGCAGCTGGTCCACCCCGACAGGCACGGCATTAGCCCTATAAAGCGCTATGTCCGCCGCCTGAAGCACCGGATACCCGAGAAAACCGTATGTAGCGATCATCCTGCCTTTTATCTCGCGAAGCTGTTCTTTATAGGTCGCGCATCTTTCCAGCCATCCCAGGGGAGTAAGCAGCGAGAACGTCATCGCGAGTTCCAGGTGTTCAGGCACCATGCTCTGTACGAATATAACGCTCCGTTCGGGGTCGATCCCGCACGCCACCCAGTCCTTAACTATCTCAAAGCTGTTCTTCTTTATGTCCGACGGTTTTTCATACTCGGAGAGGAGCGCATGCCAGTCAGCGACCATGAAAAAACATTCGTACTCCTCCTGCATGCGTACGTAATTCTCTATGGCGCCCACATAATGCCCCAGATGCAGGCTCCCCGTGGGCCTCATGCCGCTTAGTATGATCTTCCTGGCCGTTCTTTCACTTTCCATCCCGTGTCCACCTCACCATCGCTACCGTGATCACTTTGTGAGCCTTCTGGCCACTTTTTCCACTATGTACGCCTCTATGATATCGTTCACCCGTATATCGGTGAACCCTTTGAGCGATATACCGCACTCAAAGCCTTCCTTCACTTCCTTCACATCGTCCTTGAACCTTTTAAGCGCGTCTATCTCCCCGGTGTGTATGATCTCGTCCGCGCGCTTTACCCTTACCATGTCTTTCCTGTGTATAACGCCTTTGATGACCGAACATCCGGCTACCTTGCCTATCTTGGTCGCCTGGAACATCTGTTTGACCTGCGCCGCGCCCTGGTATACTTCCTTTTCCTCCGGTTCCAGCAGGCCTTCCATACCGGCCCGCACATCGGCTATCGCCTCATATATGACCTCATACATACGATAGTCTATGTTCTCGCTTTTAGCCATCTCTTCGGCTTTACCGTCTATCTTGACATGGAATCCTATGATGATCGCGTTCGATACCACTGCCAGCATCACATCCGACTCATTAACGTTACCGACCGCCGAATGTATTATATTCAGCTTCACTTCGCTGGTCGCAAGTTCCCCGAAGGAATGCTCCAAAGCTTCCATCGACCCCTGCACATCGGCTTTCAGCACGATCTTAAGTTCTTTGACCTCCCCTTCCATTATCTGGGTATGCAGGTCCTCCAATGTGACGCGGTGCCGGCCGAATATCTTCTTTTTATGCGACTGGCTCTTTTTGAGGTCCGTAAGGGTCTTCGCCTTTTTCTCGTCCTTTACCGCGAAGAACTCCTCTCCCGCCTCCGGAAGGCCCTGGAGCCCCAGCACCTCCACCGGAGTGGACGGAAGGGCTTCTTCCACCCTCTTACTCGAGTTATTGAGCATCGCCTTGACCTTGCCATAGTTCGATCCGCAGAGCACTATGTCCCCGGGCTTAAGCGTACCGTTCTGCACAAGAAGCGTAACTACCACGCCTTGACCGGGTGTTTTCCTGCTCTCAATTACCACACCCCTTGCCCTGAGGGTGGGGTTGGCCTTAAGTTCTAACATCTCGGATTCCAGCATGAGCATCTCCACCAGGGAGTCCACGCCCTGCCCGGTATGCGCGGATACCTCTACCATTATCGTGCTTCCGCCCCATACTTCGGGAGCGAGACCTTCTTTCTGCAGTTCCTGTTTGACCTTATCGGGCTGCGCCCCGGGAAGATCGCATTTATTTATAGCCACGACTATCGGGACATTGGCCGCCCTCGCGTGGTCTATAGCTTCTTTTGTCTGGGGCATCACCCCGTCATCCGCGGCCACGACAAGGACAACTACGTCGGTCGCGTGGGCACCCCGCGCGCGCATAGCCGTAAAAGCGGCATGGCCGGGAGTATCAAGGAACGTTACCGCCCCTTTGGATGTTTCTACCTTGTACGCTCCTATATGCTGGGTTATCCCGCCCTTTTCATCTTTCGCCACCATCGTCTTCCGGATATAATCCAAAAGCGACGTCTTTCCGTGATCGACATGGCCCATGAACGTAACAACGGGCGCGCGGGAGACAAGATTCGCCTTCAGGTTCTCCTGCTGCTCTCCCACAAGGTCCTTTTCTATGGACTCAACCGTTTCGCCAAGCTCCAGGTCATACCCGAAGTTCGCCAGTATATCCCGTACCGTCTCCTCGTCAAGGTCCTGGTTTATATTCGTGAAAGCGCCCTTGGCCATCAGGTACTGCAATACCTGGTTGGGTTTTATGTTTATCCTGGGGGCCAGGGTACGCACACTTACGGGAAAATGCACCTCAAGCTTCTGCGGCGCTTTCCTGGCGGAGGCCTGCTTGGTCTCTTCCGCCTTGCCCGCGGATAGCCTGACCTCCTCAAGGGAAGCCGGCCTGCGCGGCCGCTGTCCGATAGCCGCTTTCTCGATTATCTCGATATTATGTTTTTTGCCCTTTTGCTTTCCCTTTTTGGTGTAGGATTTCGGTATATGGGCTTTTTCCACGATCTCGATAGCGGGTTTTTCTTTTGAGACCTTTTTTTTCTTCTTGCCCAGGAGGTCCTTATCCTCTTCTTCCTCGTTGCTCACCTCCGGTGCCTTCTCCTCTTCCGGCACGCTGACAGGCGCTCTTTCTACTATCTCTATCGCCCTTTTGCCCGGCACGTCTATGGTTATGGTATCTTTTTTCGGCGCCTCATCGACCTTCTCCTCTTCTTTCCCTGGAGCGACAGCCTCGGGCTCTTTCTCCGGTGTTTCTTCTTTCTTTTTCCGGCCTTTTGTCTTTTTAGCGGGCTTTTTTTCTTCCTCGGCGGGTTCGGTCGTTTTCTTCTTGACCACCGCCTTTTTAGGCTTCTTTTCCTTTTTTGGTTTTTCAGGCACGGAAGACCCGCCCAGTTTTATGCGTACCAGGGCTGCTATCTTATCGCCTATCTGGCTGTTACCATCCTCGGCATCCATGTAAAGACGCCTGAGTTGGTCGAGCACTTCGTCGTTCTTTACGCCAAGTTCTTTCGCCAGATCAGAGACCTTAATACCCATATTTATTCGACCTTTCGGATTACTTGTTTAAGATTGATCAGCTACTTCTTCGTCTTTCTCCACTTCCCCGGTATCAGCGGAAGCGTCTTTATCTTCCCCCGGGACGTCCTCTTCATCTTCAGCGGGACTCTCGATGTTCGCGAACACATCACCCGCTTTACTCCCTTCGCCGGTGGAACTCTCATCCGCGGACGCGTTCTCTTCCGTTCTTTCCGCTTTGCTGGCTTCTTCGGCCTCACGTTTTATCTGTATCAGTTTTTCTATGGCTTCGCGGGCCGAGCTGATGATCTTCTCAGCGGTCTTCTCTCCGATACCGTTCAACTTGGACAGGTCATTCACGCTGGCCTTCGCAAGCCTTTTAGCTGAATAGTAGCCCGCCTCTTCAAGCGTTCCCATCATCTTTTCCCCTACGCCCGATACATCTGAAAGCGGCAGGTCAAGCGCCGCGTCCTCATCGGACTCCGCGACCAGTTCCCAACCCAGGAGCTTGGAAGCAAGGCGTATGTTACGCCCCTTCTTCCCGATGAGAAGTGAAAGCTGGTCCTTGGGCACAGTAAGCGTTATCGTGTTGTTCTCCCTGTCTATTACCATGCGGGACACTTCCGCGGGGCTTATGGCGGCCGGCAGATATTCCCTTATATCGTCGTCCCACTTTATTATGTCTATCCTCTCCCCATGAAGTTCCTTGACGATGTCCCTTACCCTGGAACCACGCATACCCACACACGCGCCTACGGGGTCTATCTTATCATCCTTTGAGTAAACCGCGAGCTTCGTACGTTCCCCGGCTTCCCTGGCTATCGATTTGATCTCCACTATACCCTGAGATATCTCCGGCACTTCCAGCTCAAAAAGTTTTTTTACGAACCCCGGGTCCGTACGCGACAACACGAGCTCGGGACCTCCGGTATTCTTGTCCACCTTTATCAGGTACGCCCTTATGGTCTCGCCCTGATGGAATTTCTCACGCGGTATCTGCTCGTTCTTCGGGAGGATAGCCTCCGCGTCGTCTATCTCGACTATTACATTACCCTTTTCGAACCTGTGCACGGACCCGCTTATTATCATGCCTTCTTTTTTCTTGTACTTATCGAATATCACGTCCCGTTCCGCCTCGCGTATCTTCTGTATTATGACCTGTTTGGCGGTCTGCGCGGCTATCCTGCCGAACCGTTCGCTCTTGATCTCTTCCCCCTCGGAATAAACGCCTATCTCCCCGGTCTCCTTATCTACGGTCACCGTGATGTCTTCTTTGGAGATCTCGGGATCATCTATGACCTTACGCGCCGCGCTTGCCAGGGCGCTTTCTATCGCCTCGAAAAGCACGTCCTTGCTTATCCCTTTTTCCCGCTCTATTCTTTCGAGTGCAGTTAACAAAGCTCCGTTCATGTTATATCTCCGTTCTTTCCTGATATCTTGTTATTTTTTCTTCCTGAAATATAATTTCACTTTGGCCAGGTTCTTCTTGTCCACGGTAATTTTACCCTCGGTCCCGTCCTCCAAGACAAGCCCGGTCTCCTTGTTCCCGGAGATCAACTTACCCGTGAGCATATTCTTTCCGTCCATGGGTTCATGCAGCCTGACCTCGACCTCCCGCTCCCGTGCCCATTCGAACGACCTTTCGGTATCCAGTTCGCGGTCAAGCCCCGGAGAGGACACGTCAACGACATAGCCGTTGGCATACATGCCTTCTTTTTCGAACCATCTGCCAACAATCTTGTTGAGCTCTCCGCATTCTGAAGCGGAAATCCCACCTTTTTTATCTATAACAATCTCGAAATGAGTCGTTCTGCCGGGTTTTGTCCTTATATCCACAAGCTCATACCCCATGGACCCACATTGTTCCACGAGAAATTCCGCTACTTCCCGGGGCACTTTCATAAAAGACATGTCCCTACCTCTCTTTTCGATATTTCCCCGACATTCACACACTTACCCCTTATAAAAAAATAAGCGGGCGGTACGGCCCACTTACTCATAAGTTGAACTCTATGTGATTTTAGTATAATAATATAGAGTTGTCAAGGTCTATCGCCCGGCAAAGAAGGCATAACATCCAGGCGAAAAATATATACGAACTAGAACCCGGAGACAGCTTCGGTCTCTCCCTCAAACCTGCCGTTGTCATCATAATAGCTGTTCACCTCACCAGCTACCGTAGGCTGGGGAGTGTATTCTTCATCTGGGTCGATGCCCTCATCCCCTATATATTGCTTACTTACCAGGTCCCCCGACATATTGTATGTTTTTCTCTCTTTTACGCGCCCATCCGCCCCATAATAAGTCTCGGAAACCATGTTGCCATCAGTATATACGAATTTTACGGCTGCCCATCCGTCAGCGTTCTCCTTTAGCTTGCCTTCTTCGTCGTAATTGGCTTCCTCGAGCTTATTGCCGTCCATATCGAACTTTTGGTATAGCTCCAGATTCCCGTTCTCGTAATAATCATCCTTTTCGGTCATCCCGCCGGATGGATCGTCCTTCTCTATCTCCCGTACTTTGCCATTGTCCCAGTATTCCTTTTTTGTGCTGTCCGTCCCGGAGTTCAAGGACAAAGCACAACATGTTACAGCGACCAGCGCGCCCATGAGGACCAGGATCATAGAGATCATCTTATTCATGTTATCAATACCCCGCGAAATTCTCTATTATGGTATGCTCTTCAGGAATATGCAGTTTTTCCCGGAGCATCCCGGTAAGACACGTTACCATCCCGGGGGGGCCGCATGTATAGAAGATCCTTTCAGCGTAGTCTGGGACCTCCCTCTTGATCATCCCCTCGTCTATAACCCCGGTGCATCCCCGCCATTCTTTCTCCGCGGCATACGGCGACGTAAGTGTATATATCAGTTTGAGATGAGGGTTCTGGGCCGCCATCCCGTCCAGGTCTTCCCTGAACACGATATCCTTTTCCTCATTGTTGCTGTAAAAAAGGGCAATATCACTCTCGAGTTCTTTATCGGTCGCGTATTTACAGATACTTCTGAACGGGGTTATCCCGATACCTCCTGACAGCAAAGCGATCTTCTTATGTTCTCCCTCAAAAGTGAACTTGCCATTAGGCATTTTTATCTTTACCGGGTCACCGGGCTTAAGTTCCATCAGGGCATTTGAAAAATCACTTCCGGTAAGCCGTTTAGTGAACTCCAGGTATCCTTGTTCTGTGGGAGAGCTGGAGAACGAGAACGCCTTGGTCTTTTCCTCGCCGCCGACCGGTATGGTCAGGAGAAAATATTGTCCGGGCCTAAAATCCGGGGCACCCGTCCGATCGAACCGAAAACTTTTCGCCGTATCCGTTCTCTGTATGGTCTCTATGACCCTGGTATCAAGTTCCGTCATGTGCGCCTCCTTCCTCAGCCGGACATCGCTTCAACGGCTTCTTCCATACTGTCGTATATCCTTATCGCGTCGCCTATACCAAGAAGCTCCATCATGTTCTTTTCTTTCTCGCCCGCGTTGAATATCCCTATCTTCAGGCCATCGGCCATATTCTCTTTTATAAAGTTCATCATGCAAGCGAAAGCCGACGTATCTATCCGGGAAAGGTCTTTCATGTCTATCGCAAGCCCCTTAAGGTTCGCGGACTTATCCACTTTTCTGCACACATGCTGAAAATCGGGGGTCGTATACGCGGTAAAATCCCCAATTACCTTCATTATGCGCACGCCGCTCTTTTCCCCGACGTTCTCCATACGCCCCTTGCCCGACATCATGCCTTGTCCCCCATTGAGCTGACCCTGACGAATATCCATCCCTCTATCCTTTCGCGGATATCATCACGCACTTTCCTTGTCTTCTCGAGTTTTTCCTCATACGTACCGGTAAAAGTGGACGGATCGTCAAAACTCCAGTGCTCTTTCCGGCCATTTCCCGGGAACACGGGACACTTTGCCGCCGCGCTCTCATCGCAAACGGTTATTACGTGGTCGAATTCTTTTCCGCTTTCCAGTACCTCCCGGACGGATCTCGTCCGGTTCGCGGAAATATCTATACCTATCTCTTTCATCACGTCCACCGCTATCGGGTTGAGTTCCCCGGGCTCCAGCCCGGCGCTTTCCGCCTCGAAGATATCCCCTCCAAGGTAATTAAGGAAAGTCGCGGCCATCTGGCTGCGAGCGGAATTGTGTATACATATGAAAAGTACTTTCTGCATTCCCTTCATCCCCGGTCATTTCCCCCTACCGGCTTTTACTGCATCCTCCACCTGGCCTGCTATCTTATCCCTGTCCACAAGTGTTTTTATCCCGCCGGCGCGCTCCTTAAGCTCTACCTTACCCTGATCAAGCGCCTTGCGCCCAACGACCACCTGGTATGGGAACCCTATAAGATCGGCGTCCTTGAATTTTATACCGGGAGACCTGTCCCTGTCATCGAGTATCGCGTCTATTCCAGCCGAAATAAGCGCGTCGTATATCGCCTCCGCTTCACGCATCAGTTCCTCGTCGTCCCTTTTGACCGGTATGACAACGACTTCGTAGGGGCTCAGGGCGACAGGCCATATTATCCCGTCCTTGTCATAGCTCGTCTCGACCAACGACGCCAGTATCCTGTTCACGCCTATACCGTAACAACCCATGACTATGGTGTTCTCCTTGCCATCCGAGTCGAGATATCGCGCTTCAAGGGGTTCGGAATATTTAGTGCCCAGTTTAAACGTATGACCTATCTCAATAGCGTTCTTTATGTTTATATCAGCTCCGCATCTCGGGCATTTATCTTCCTCCGTAATATTGCGGAGATCCGCCCACTCGCCGACATTGAAATCCCTGCCGGGCACAACTCCCGTAAGGTGCCTGTCCTTTTTATTCGCTCCCGTCACCGCCATAGTAAGGCTTTTTACGGAATTGTCCCCAATTATCCTGGCGGAGATATTCCCAACCGGACCGGAAAACCCGACAGGCCCACCGGTGACCTCGAATATTTTGCGTTCGTCCGCGAGCTCGAGCCGTACTACACCAAGGTATTTCTTTATCTTGGCCTCATTAGCCTCATGATCACCTCTCACGAGAACGGCTACTGGCTCATCTTCCGCCATATAGATCAGGGTCTTGATCACCGCTTCCGGCCCGACCTTCAAAAGACCGCTCACGGCCTCTACGGTGGATACTCCGGGTGTGTCCACTTCTTCCATAACGGGGGACGCCTCCCCGGTGGAAGGTCCCGGCACGAACGTTCCCGCCACCGCGGCCACTTCCGTACTCGCGGAATACCCGCATGAAGGACAGTTCACTATCCTGTCCTCGCCTATCTCGCACGGTACCATGAACTCATGCGACCCCGCGCCTCCCATCATGCCGGTATCGGCCTCGACAGGAACGTACCCTATCCCGCATCTTTCGAATATGCGGCAATAAGCGGCATACATCTTTTTGTAGTTCTCTTCCAGCCCTTCCTCCCCCGTATCGAAAGAATATGCATCTTTCATTATGAACTCACAGCTGCGGACGACACCGAAACGCGGCCTTACCTCATCACGGAACTTTGTCTGTATCTGGTACAACGTCAGAGGAAGGTCCTTATAGGACCTGACTTCCCTGGCCACAAGGCTTGTAACGACCTCTTCATGCGTAGGCCCAAGAGCCGTTTCCCTTCCATGCCTGTCCGTGAACTTTATCATGACGTCACCGATAACGTCATAGCGCCCGGTCTTCTTCCATAGCTCGACAGGCTGCAGGGCAGGCATCAAAAGCTCTATAGCACCGGCCTTCGCCATCTCTTCGCGTATTATGCCCTCTGCCTTTTTCAGTATCTTGTATCCCAGAGGCAGGTATATATAAGCCCCGGCCGTGAGCCTCCGGATAATACCGGCCCTGACCATCAGTTTATGGCTTATGGCCTCCGCGTCCTGCGGGTCCTCTTTAAGCGTAGGCATGAAAGACTTACTCCACTTCATCGTATCTCCTTTTTTCTCCCTGGCGCTTCGTCATCGGCCGCGAGCGGCCTGGCCATCTGCGCGCCTTCGTTCTTTTATCTCTTCAATAAGCTCCCTGACAGCCATGGAAGCGTCCACGGTCTTTGTAATACTGCCTCCGCTGAAGATCGCGGCCCTTTTGTTCCCAAAGGCCACTCCCACATCAGCTGAGGCGGCCTCTCCCGGGCCGTTGACCTCACAGCCCATGACCGCTATGGTAAGCGGCGTTCCCGACGGGTTTTCTTTCGCGAGTTCCGCCTCGACCTCTTCGACTATCGCTGCCAGGTCGACACCGCACCTGCCGCACGTAGGACAGGAAATAATATCGTCACCGAACTTCCTCACACCGGACGCCGAAAGTATCTTCCTGGCGGCGTGCACCTCCTGTACCGGGTCCCCGGTAAGAGATACCCTGATAGTGTCCCCAATGCCGTCAATGAGCAGCGCCCCTATCCCCATACTTGACTTGACGATCCCGGTAGATAAAGGCCCCGCGGCGGTCACACCCACATGGAGCGGATAGTCGCATAACTCCGACATCTTACGGTAACACATGACCGTCGTGAACACATCGGATGCCTTAAGAGAAAGTACCAGGTCCTGGAAACCTCTTTGCTCAAAGAACTCGAGGGAACGGAGCATGGCTTCGACCATCACATCGGGCGCGTCACCTTTGCCCCCGGCCATTTCCATGAGCGATCCGGAATTTATCCCTATCCTGATCGGTATATGTCTCTCACCGGCCGCGTCAACGACCCTGGCGAGCTTTTCCGGGTCTTTCATGTTCCCCGGATTGATCCTAATTTTATCGGCACCGGCATTTATGGCCGCAAGCGCCAGGTTATGGTCGAAATGTATATCCGCCACCACAGGCAGCCCCGCCGCTTCTTTTATGGGGGCTATGGCCGCAGCGGATTCCTTGTCCTTGACCGACACCCTCACGATCTCACAGCCGGCATCCTTGAGGCATTGCACCTGGGCGATAGTGGCCCCGATATCGGCGGTATATGTATTCGTCATCGACTGTATGCTCACGGGATGGCCGCCACCGAGTTTAACCCCGCCCACGCTCACGACCCTGGTTATGCGTCTTTTTACGTTATTCATCCAGTCGTTCACTTCCCTCCGGCCGAGGCATTGCCGCCACTGGTGATATCGGCCCCTGTCTTTTCCACGGCCGTGACATCGGGCGCGTTCTTAGCCCTCGGTATCAGTTTGGATATATCCTGCCAGCTTATGAACACAGCAAGCGTTATCAGGAGGTAAAGCGCCACCTGTGTCACGTTCTCCTGCACTTTCACGCTCACCGGCCTTCCCCGGAACTTTTCCAACGCGATGAATATTATATGCCCTCCGTCAAGCACCGGGAACGGCAAAAGATTGAATATGGCGAGCGCCATGCTGACATGGGCCGTTATTATAAGAAGAGGGACTATGCCTAACTTGGCCGCCCGCCCCATAAGACTGGCTATGCCTATCGGCCCTGATACCGAATCCTTCACCGGCAATCCGCCGGTTATAAGCAGCCATATGCTCTTGTACGTGGCCGCGGTAAGCGTAAGCAGACGCTTTCCCGCGTGATAAAAAGCCCCGCCAGGACCGTACGACACCGACAATATATCACTCTCCGGCGCTATCCCTATCATGGGCCGGGATATCCTCTGGCCAAAGATATTGGTGACCGTGCTTATCTCCGGCTTTATGTTTATACGCAGGACATTTCCGTTCCTCACCACACGCAGGTCCAGTTCTTCCGACGTTTCATGATCTTCCTTTATCGCGCCCACTATATCATCCCAGTACTTCACATCGTGCGTGTTTATGGACAATATCTCGTCACCGACCTCAATGCCGGCTTTCTCGGCCGGATATCCCCCAAGCACCTGGCCCACTTTGTTGGAAAGTGTCGGCACCCCTATCATGAATATGATCCAGAACAGAAAAAAAGCGAACAGATAGTTCACTAAAGACCCCGCCGCGATCACCCAGAAACGATGTCCCGCGGGGCTTAAAGGATATTCCCCTTCCTTGCCGGTGGCTTCGCCCGGTTCCTCACCGGACATCTTGCAATATCCGCCGAACGGGATCAGGGAAAGCCTGTATTCGGTGCCTCCTACTGTCCATCCCAGGAGTTTTTTCCCCATGCCGATCGAGAATACCTCGACAGTTATCCCGAAACGTTTCGCGGCCACAAGATGCCCGATCTCATGCACCATGACCAGTATACTGAAGACCACAAGAGCCACTATTAGGGTCAACAAAACCTCAACACCTCCTCACGGGCCCATGCCTCGGCCGATATAACATCATCGAGCGAAGGGACCTTTATGTTTTTATGCTGTTCCATGACCTTCTCCACGAGTTCCGGGATCCTTGTGAACTTGATCTTTCCGTCCAGGAACATATGTACCGCGCTTTCGTTCGACGCGTTAAGCACCGCGGGCATGGTGCCACCCGCGTCCAACGCTTCATAAGCCAGCGCGAGCGCCGGGAACCTCGCGGTATCGGGTTCGGTAAATGTAAGTTTCCCCACGGACACGGGGTCCAGCCTTGGCAGGCTGTTCTCGAACATATCCGGGAAACTAAGGGCCGTGAGTATCGGGAACCTCATATCCGGGCTGAAAAGGGATGCCGCCATGGTCCCGTCCAGGAACTCTACCATGGAATGTATGATAGCTTCGGGATGTATTACCACCTTTATCCTGTCCTGCGGTATATCAAAAAGCCATCGGGCCTCTATCACTTCAAGCCCCTTGTTCATCAAGGTCGCCGAATCCACCGTTATCTTCCTGCCCATACTCCATTTTGGGTGGGCCAGGACATCCGATACACTCATATTATCGAGGTTCTCCCCGGACCTTCCGCTCAAAGATCCTCCCGTTCCCGTAACGAAAAGCCTTTTAACATGGGCTTTGTCCCTGCCGTAAAGACATTGCATGATAGCGCTGTGCTCACTGTCCACCGGCACTATCTCCGCGGATGTACCTTTTACGGTATCACGAAGTATCATCCCGGCCGACACTACGGGTTCCTTGCTGGCCAGAGCGACCTTTCTCCCGGCTTTAAGCGCGGCTATCAGCGGTTTAAGCGCCGCTGTCCCGGATATGCACATGAACACGATATCCGCTTTCACGGCGCCAGCTATATCCTCAAGCGCTTCCGCGCCGCCTGTTATCTTTATGCCTTCCAACGCGTTCTTAAGACCGGTAAGACCGCTCTCATCGTATATCGCCACTATATCGGGCCTGAATTCAAGGGCTTGGGCGACCAGTAGGTCCGAGTTTGACCTGGAGACCAGGGCTTTCACCCTGAATTTTTCGGGGAACGAACGTATTATGTCCAGTACGTTCCTGCCAACTGACCCGGTCGATCCGAAGATCACGATATCTTTCATAAACCGCTCTTCCAAAATGTAGTTATGTCCATGGCATTCCGCGTGACAGCATCTGGAACGCGCTAGAAGGTCTTAACATAGAAATAAAATATCGGGGCAGTGAACAAAAGACTGTCTAAAAGATCGAGCACTCCCCCTATGCCCGGCAGATACGCGCCCGAGTCCTTTATATTACAGTTCCTCTTAATAAGACTTTCCGCGAGATCCCCGACCTGCCCTATCAATGCCAACATAAACCCCAGCACCATAAGATGGGCGTAGGAATACCCTGTCAGGAACTTACCTGATATCATTGATATGATAACACTTGTGGCCACCCCACCCAGGGTGCCTTCGACCGTTTTTTTCGGGCTTATACGCGGGATAAGCTCCCTTCTCCCGAAGCGGCTCCCGATAACATACGCTCCCATATCGGCGCTCTTCGTGACAAGGACCAGGAACATCACGAGTTCCGACCCGTTGGGCAGGAATTTTATCTTAACGAAAAAAGAAAAGAACCACGCTATGTAGAATAGACCGAACAATGTAAGCGCCGCGCTTATGAGATGGTCCCCCGCGTCGTCACGCCTGGCGAACTGCAGGGTAAGGGCCAGAAGGCTCCCAACGACGATAAGAAGAGGCTCCAGGTTCTTGATCTCCGGCAGGCTGTTCCCCATATATATGACCACGGGTATGAGCGCGCCCGTAGCCGTGCCGAAATACTTATATACGAATATCTTGCGGTGTTCGACCATGTGGAAGAACTCATAAAGACCGCAGGCAACAAAAGCGCATATCACAACGCAGAACACCCAATTAGGCAAGCGGAAGATAGCCGCGAACACAAAAGCCATCAGGACAGCGCTTACTATGGTCCTCCTTAGGAACTTACTCACCGAACCTCCTGTCCCTCCGCCCGTATTCCTCCAAAGCCTTATCAAGTTCCTTCACATCAAAGTCCGGCCATAATGTCTCGGTAAAATATAACTCGGAATAAGCGGACTGCCATAACAGGAAATTACTAAGTCTCTGCTCGCCGGAAGTACGTACTATCAGATCGGGATCGGGAAGCCCTGAAGTGTACATATACCCGGACAAAAGCTCCGGCGTTATCGAGCTTACCCGCAACTCACCGCTCCTATCGGCCTCATATATGCTCGATACCGCGTCACATATCTCCTGCCGGCCCCCATAGTTGAGCGCGAGAGAAAGCACCATCCCGGTATTCCCGGACGTTTCCTGCTCGACCCTCTTTATCGCTTTTTCAAGCGACGCGCCAAGGTCCCCTATCCTGCCTATGGCCTTGAACCTTATGCCGTATTCCGACAACATCCTGCTGTAATTCGAGATCGCCTGTTCAAGAAGTCCCATTAGCGCCTTGACCTCGTTCTCTGGCCGGTTCCAGTTTTCGGATGAAAATGTATACAAAGTAAGCGCTTTTATCCCCCGTTCAGCACAAGCCTGGCTGATAACGTTGGCTATTTCGACACCTTTGCGATGCCCCATGATGCGCGGCTGGTTCCTTCTTCGGGCCCACCTGCCGTTCCCGTCCATTATTACAGCGATATGCTCCGGCAATTTACTCATGATATCCTTCTAAAACAGAAAGTAGAGGCATGCACCTCTACTTCCAGTCACCATAAAAGGGTGAAACGCGCATTAAGCATCACCTTGATATATACATTACTTTATGTTGCTGTCAAAAGCGTCTATGTCCTGCCTTTGTTCCACGAAATCCGGAAGTATCACTATTTCCACGCGCCTGTTCATCGACCTGCCCGCGGCTGTATCGTTCGAAGCTATCGGCCTGTGCTCCCCGTAGCCTGTAGCGGACAATTTATTCGGGGACACGCCCTGGGAGACCAGGTAATGCAGTACATTGGTAGCCCTCGCCGTCGATAGTTCCCAGTTGGACTTCCAGTTCGAGTATTTTATCGGAACGTTGTCCGTATTCCCATAGACCCCTATGTTCTTGTCCGGGACCTCTTCGGTGATGACCCTTGATACCTTGTCCAGGACCGGGGAGACCTTGTCCTTTATTTCTGACTTACCGGAATCAAAAAGTATGTCGTCCGAAAGTATGATGACAAGCCCCCTCTCATCCATCTCGAGAGAAACGCTTTTATCTTTGATCTGGTCTTTTAAACGGCTTTCCAGCATCCTTTTGACATCCTCGAAATGAGCGCGTTCCTTCGCCCGTTCGGCCTCCAGGTCGCTTATCTGCCTTTCCAGCTCGGTTATCTTCGTCTTGCTGCGTGGATTCTGCTTGTAGAAATTCACGGCACAACCCGACACCATGAACCCCGACATCAAGACAAGAACAGTGAGTAATGTCAAATATCTTTTCCCGCGCATAATATCCTCCTTCTGGCCTTAGCCAATATCTCCCCGGCAACAAGATCCATGGTAATATCACTTATATGATAGCGTCTGTTTACGGCTCTTACCTACCGATACGAGCATTATGTTGGTCCTTATCAGCTCTTTTATCCTGTCCAGGTACTTTCGCGCGTTCTCCGGGAGATCGTCGCAGGACGTAAGCGTCGACGTGTCCTTTTTCCACCCAGGATGCTCTTCATAGACCGGTTCGCAATTCTCCAGGAAACCCGGTATGCCGGGTATCTCTTTGTATATTTTCCCCTTATACCGGTACGCGGTACATATATTTATTGTATCAAGTTCGTCCAATACATCAAGCTTTGTTATCACTACATCGTCTATGCCGTTTATCATGACCGAATTCCGCACCAGGACGCTGTCGAACCAACCACATCTCCTGGCCCGGCCGGTAGTAGCCCCGAACTCTCCGCCTTTCTCCCGTATCTTCTGCATAAGTTCAGGTCCGAACTCGGTCGGGAACGGGCCTTCTCCCACCCTGGTCGTATAGGCTTTTACCACCCCGACGACACGGTCTATCCTTGAAGGACCTATCCCGCCGCCCGTACAAGCCCCACCAGCCGTAGCGTTCGACGATGTTACATAGGGATATGTACCGTAATCCACATCAAGGAAAGTGCCTTGAGCTCCCTCGAAAAGTATCGAGTTATCTTCCTCCAACGCGTTATTAAGGAGCGTCGTCGAGTCGCATACATATTCCGCTAGACGCTTGGCGTACCCTGTATATTCCTCCAATATATCCTCGACGGAAAACCCCTTGAAGCCCGTTAGCCCCTTCAGTGTCTCGCTTTTTTCCTCGAGGTTCTCCTTGAGCTGCTTCTTGAAATATTTGACGTCGAACAGGTCCCCCATCCTTATCCCTATACGCGTTACCTTGTCAGCGTAGCACGGGCCTATCCCTTTCTTCGTGGTGCCGATCTTGCCCTTTTTCTTTTTCTTCTCCCTGAGCTCGTCTATCTTGATATGGTACGGCAGTATCACATGCGCCTTATCGCTGACCTTAAGCCTGCCGTCCACATCGATGCCCTGTTTGTGGAGGAGCTCTATCTCCGCCAGCAACGCCTTCGGATCAACAACCACTCCGTGCCCTATAACACATATCTTACCGTCATGCAGTATGCCTGACGGGATCAGATGCAGGATATATTTGTTATCCCCTATGACGACCGTGTGACCCGCGTTGTTCCCGCCCTGATACCGGACGATGTACTGCACGTCCTCGGTCAATATGTCAATGACCTTACCCTTACCCTCGTCGCCCCACTGGGCTCCCACCAACACCGTTACTTTCGCCATGCTAACCTTTCTGCTGTACTTTCCTTGAGTTACCTTACTATCTTCTTACCGCCGGTGGAGATGGAGGCGCCGAAGGGACACTTGGAGCCCTCACCGGAGCCGACGGGATGGTCGGCACAGATGGCGGCACATATGCCCGCGGCGTCTGGACCGGCGTTACCGGTGGGCGCGGTGCCTGGGCCGGGGCCCCGGAGCCACCCTGAGGCACCCGCTGCAGGTTCTGCAGGGTCCTCACCCTCTCCTGTTGCGCGAGCATGTTCTGTATACGTTCTGAATTAAGTATGGTCGCGCGCTGGTTTATCCGGACGTATAGTTTATAAAGGTCTTCCTCTTCAAGCTTCTCCAGCTCCTCTGGTATATTCCCCGCCTCGGCATAATAGTAGGACACCTCCCCGGTCTCCACGTCCTGCCTCGCCGATAACCCCGGCATCTCATCCGCGATCTGCGTGAAGACCTTCAGTCTTCTGGCTATGGTGTCAAGCATCTGCTGCCTGTCAGGCTTTTTCTTTGCGGTGGGGGCGGCACTTTCCGGCGGAGTTGACACCTTCGCTGGCTGTGCCGTATCGGATGATACCGTTCCCTTAGAGTACTTGGCTTTTACCTTGTCCCAGAACCCCATCTTTTGTTCCGCTCCATAGACATTGGCGCCGGAACACAGGAAAGATACAGCAACTAACCAGGATACCGCCCTTATCGATCGCATAAGATCACCGCCTTTTTTTAAACGAATATCCTCACCTGTTTTATGTCTTTTATATGTTTGAACTTCTTGAGGTCCGATATGACCTTCTGGGGCACTTCGCTGTCCACGTTTATAAGGCTTATGGCTTCCTGTGTCTTTTTGTCCCTCCCGAAGCTCATTTCCGCTATATTGATCTTATGCTTGGCGAGTTCCGTGCCCAGCTTACCGACCACACCGGGAACGTCCTTGTTCGTGAGGACCAGCATGTACCCGTTAGGAACGGCCTCAACATAATACTTATCCATCTTGACTATTCTCGCTTCCTTGTTCGAGAACAGCGTGCCCATGATAGAGTGGCGCTTCTTTCCCGTGTCGAACTCGACATTGATAAGATTAGCGAAATCAGAGATCTCGGGCGTCTTTTTCTCCGACACCTTTATCCCGCGTTCCTTCGCGATCAGCGGCGCGTTCACATAGTTCACATCCTCTTCAAGAACAGGGTTGAATATGCCCTTAAGAAGCGCGCGCGTTATAAGTTCGACATCAAGCGCGGCCACTTCACCCACATACGTTATAGCGACGCTCTTGACCGGGCCCTCCATAAGCTGCGACTGTATGGCACCCAGGCGTTCCGCCAGGTTCATGTACGGTTTGACCGCTTCCATGGTCTCGGATTCCATGTATGGTACGTTTATCGCGTTACGGAACCCCCTACCTAAAAGGGCTTCTGATACGGTCTTGGCCATATCTATGGCGACGTTCACCTGCGCTTCCGAAGTGGACGCGCCCAGATGGGGGGTGCCGATCACCGTGTCGATCTTGTACACAGGGCTATCAAGCGGCGGTTTTGCCTTGGTCTCGAACACGTCAAGAGCCGCGCCGGCCACTTTACCCGACTTAAGGTGCTTCGCCATGGCGTTCTCGTCGATTATCCCTCCACGCGCGGCGTTTATGATACGTACGCCTTTTTTCATCTTCTGGAACGCGTTATCGTCAAGAAGGTGCTTGGTCTCTTCGGTAAGAGGCGTGTGGATCGTTATGAAATCCGATCCCTCGAGCAACTTGTCCAGGACCACCGATTCCACATTAAGCGTCTTGGCCCTTTCTTCGGTAAGATATGGGTCGAAAGCCAGTATCCGCATCCCAAAGCTCAGGGCCCTCTTGGCGAACTCCGCGCCGATACGTCCCATGCCTATGATACCCAGCGTCTTCCCGTAAAGCTCAACACCCATGAATTTCTTCCGGTCCCACTTGTCCTGCTTTATGGAATCATTAGCCTGCGGTATGTTGCGTGAAAGGGATAGCATCAGGCTGAACGCGTGCTCGGCCGTAGAGATAGTGTTCCCAGCGGGCGCGTTCATGACTATGATGCCTTTCTTGGAAGCCGCCGCGACATCCACGTTGTCCACTCCCACACCGGCCCGGCCTATCACCTTGAGCGCGTCGGAAGCGTTTATTATCTTAGCCGTCACCGTGGTACCGCTACGTATTATCAACGCGTCATATCCTTTTATCTTCTTGCAAAGCTGTTCTTCCGTGAGCTTGGACACCTCATCGACCTTGAAACCGTTCTGTTTGAGGATATCCACTCCCTCTTTGGACAGCGGATCGCTTACCAGGATCTTAATGGCCATATCAACCACCTCTTTCAATGATATTTTACCGGACGCGTCCACGCCCCGGATCATATTCTACTTCAACAGTTCCTGCGCTTTTGCCACTCCCTTACCAAGCTCTACTTTATGCCCTATCTGGGAAAGCACCATCTCGACACCGGCTATGGCTGATATCGTATCGAATTCGTCCATGTACCCCAAATGCGCCAGACGGAATATCTTCCCTTTGAGGTCTCCCTGCCCGCCGGCTATGGTCACGCACTGTTCGTCACGCATTTTCTTGGTAATAGAACCACCGTCTATGCCTTCCGGCACTTTCACGGCAGTGACCGCGTTCGACGGGCTCTTGGCGAATATCTCCAGGCCAAGCGCCTTCATTGCCTCCCGGGTAGCGTTCGCCAGCCGGGCATGCCTGGCCAGTATGTTGTCCATACCTTCGGCCAGCATCATATCGAGGACAGCGTCCAACCCGTTTATGAGGGATACGGCGGGCGTCCACGGAGTATCGTCCTTGGCGTGTGATTTCAGCGCCGCTTTAAGGCTGAAATAATATTTCGGCAGGTCGGATGTCTCTACCAGCTTCTGGGCCTTGGGGCTTATGCTCAGGAACGCCAGGCCTGGAGGCAGCATTAGACCTTTCTGTGAGCCTCCCACCACAACGTCGACCCCCCATTCATCAGGTCTGAGCTCATCGGCTGAAAGTCCGCTTATAGCGTCGACCACGAGGACCGCTTTAGTGGCGGAGACGACCTTACCTATACCTTTTATATCGTTCACTACCCCGGTAGATGTTTCGCACAGCGTGCTGTAGACGACCTTCACCCCCGGATCATCCTTGAGCATCTTCTCCACTATCTTCGGATCGGCTCCTTCCCCCCATGTCACGTCGTAATTCACCGTCTCGACACCGTAGGCTTTACATATTTCCGCGAACCTCTCACCGAACTTACCACCCCTGATAACAAGCGCCTTATCGCCACGCGACAACAAGTTGACCACCGACGCTTCCATCGCCCCTGAGCCGCTTGACGCGAACACAAGTACGGGATTTTCCGTATGGAACGCTTTTTTCAGCTTGATATTGACCTGTTTGAGCACGGCCTGGAACTGGGGCGTCCTGTGGTGTATTATCGTATCCGCCATCCTGAGCAGGACTTTTTCGGGTACCGGCGTCGGGCCGGGAGCCATTAATCTATATTTTCTCATTGTGTTTTCTCCTTTCGGTCTTTTCGTGCGGGCACACGAAGTGGTATCTTTAATTTAAAAAGACAAACCCTTATATGCGGCGGAAGAGCTATAACATGATCCACCTTCCGTTCTTGCTTTGATGATCTCCTAGTTTATAACGCTGATGACCTCGTCAACGACACCGTAATCCCTGGCTTCCGTGGCGCTCATGAAAAAATCCCTGTCGGTGTCCACTTTTATCCGTTCTTCCGACTGGCCCGTATGATGCACCAATATGCTTTCGAGCATATCTTTTATCCTGAGTATCTCTTTCGCCTGGATATGTATATCCGCAGCCGCGCCCTGGGCCCCACCCCATGGCTGGTGCAGCATTATCCTGGAATTGGGAAGCGAGTATCTCTTCCCCTTCTTACCAGCGGCGAGGAGGACCGCCGCCATGCTGGCGGCCTGGCCTATACAGTATGTGTTGACATCGGGCTTAACGAACTGCATCGTGTCATATATCGAAAGCCCGGCAGTAACACTGCCTCCGGGTGAATTGATATAAAGGCTGATATCTTTCGTCGGGTCCTCCATTTGGAGGAAAAGGAGTTGGGCGACCACGATGTTCGCCACATAATCATCGATGGGCGAGCCGATAAAAACTATACGGTCCTTCAAAAGGCGCGAGTATATATCATATGCCCTTTCCTGACGTCCCTCTTTTTCTATAACCATAGGTACTATCGTCATATGGTCCTCCTCTTGGTATTTTACGCTTTTTCGGTAACAGCCGCCTCGCTGAGCAGGAATTCCAGCGTTTTGTCCTCCCTGAGCTGTTCTTTGAGGCCGTCCACAAGATCGTTCTTTTCGTAATATTCACGGACCTTTTCCACGTCCTGGTTATATGACATGGCCATTGAAGCGAACCAGTCTTCCAGTTCTTTTTCCTCTACCTGTATATCCTCGCAATCGGCTATACGGCTCAGGATGAAATATACCCTGACCTTGTCCTCCGCTTCACGGTAAAGCTTGTCGTTCAGTTCTTCCTTATGCTTACCGATGGCCTCAGCGCTCACGCCTTTCTGGAGAAGCTCGTTCTCGGCCCTGTCCATAAGCACCTTCATCTGCCTTTCAACCATGGAACCGGGGACATCAAAAGAGTGTTTCTTGATGAGCTGCTCTATTATCTGGTTCTTCATGTTCACTTTGGCGTTAGCTTCCTTTCTCAAGGAAAGCTGTCCTTTTATCTCTTCCTCTACCTGGCCGGACGTTTCCTTGCCTATCTTTTTCGCGAACTCATCGTCCAGCTCAGGCACTTTCTTCTCGCGCGTATCCTTCACTTCCACGCTGAAGACCGCGTCCTTGTCGGCGTATTTTTCGTCCGGATAATCCTTCGGGAGTTTCACGTTTATGTCTTTTTTGTCGCCCGGTTTCATCCCCACGAGCGCTTCCCCCATGCCAAGCAGGGAAACCTCCTTGTCTACCTCTATCCACATGTTGTTACGCTTGGAAGATATGGGCTTCCCGTCCATGTACGTCTCGACATCGCATATGGCGAAATCGCCCTTTCCCAGAGGACGGTCTATCTTCTCGAATTCCGCGTGCATATTCCTTATCCGCTCCAGGGCCTCCTTGACCTCTTCGTCCGCCACTACGACCTTTTCTTTTTCCACTTTCAGTCCTTTGTACTTCTTTATATCGCACTCGGGCTCCACATCCACTTTAGCGGTGAACTTGAACTCCCCGGAAAGCTCGAGCGATACCTCGGACACCTCCGGGTAACTTACCGGCGTTATGGACTTGTCGTTCAGGGCCATCTGGTACCCCATAGGGATAAGCCGTCTCTGCACTTCGTCCCTGGCGTCATCCATGAATCTCTTGCGTACTATGTCTATCGGGGCCTTGCCAGGACGAAAGCCGGGTATCTTAGCCGTCTTGCGTATATCCTCCAGCACTTCCTCGAACGCCTTGCTCACAACATCCTTCGGCATCTCTATATCCAGCTGCCTGGCTGTCCCTTCAAGTTTCTTTATCTTTACCTTCATGATGTTCCTTCTTGTTAAAATGAGATGTCCAACAATATATAAGGCACGGACGTCCCCGTCATTTGCCCCATTTACCCATATCCATTATCTTGCCCATCACGGCCTTTCTCCTGCGTGACGCCGCCTTCCCCCTGAGCCTGCGAAGTTGTTTTTTGATATTGTCACCCGCTTTATCTACCGAAGCGTAGATATCCGTGGCCGCTTCCCTGGCCACGATACGGTTCCGTTTGAGGTAAACTATGATCTCTATGGTCTTGAGCGTCTTTTCCGCGTCAAGTATGACATCGCAACCGTTTATACGGTTGTAGAACTTCTCTATCTTCGCCATTTTATTGTTTATATATTTCTTAAGCGAATCGTTGAGCTCTATATTCCTTCCCGTAATGCTGACGTTCATATCTTCCCCCGTCCTCCCGTTTTAGTGCTTTTATCGTAAAATCACCCCGCTGGAACCAGCGCAAGGCTTTGGAGGATAACAATATACCATTATGTACCGTGTTTTTCAATATAAAATAAGGCTTTATATGACTTTTTAAGCAAAAATATCCTAACAGATATGCGGACTTACATACTGAACCGTTCGCCCAGGTATATCTCCCGCGCTTTTGGGTCATTTATCAGTTCTTCTTTAGTCCCGGATATCAGTACCTGCCCTTCATACATGATGTAGGAACGATCCGTTATGGTAAGCGTTTCCCTCACATTATGGTCCGTAAGGAGTATGCCCAGTCCCATCTCCCGTAGCTCCCTTATTACTTCCTGGCAATCAAAGACCGCTATGGGGTCTATCCCGCTGAAAGGCTCGTCGAGAAGGATGAACATGGGATTAGTAACAAGTGTACGCGTTATTTCAAGTCGCCTGCGTTCACCACCGGAGAGCGTGTATGCCTTGCTTTTCCTTAAATGCGATATTTTCAGCTGGTTCAACAGGTTATCCAGCTGCCTCCGTCTTTCGCGCCTGGGGAACCCGAGCGTTTCCATGACGGCCATAATGTTCTCTTCAACGGTAAGCTGCCTGAATATGGAAGGCTCCTGGGACAGGTACCCGATCCCGGACCGAGCCCTCTTGTAGATCGGGAGGTTCGTGATATTCTTGGTGTCGAAGATAACATTGCCGGAATCCGGCCGTATTATACCCGTTACCATGTAGAAAGTGGTGGTCTTCCCGGCGCCATTGGGTCCCAGGAGCCCCACCACCTCGCCCTTCTTCACATTTATGCTCACATCCTTGACGACGATCCTACCTGCATACGCTTTCCTGAGGTTATTCGTTTCCAGAAGATGCATCTTGCCGCCCCTTTCCTATTCTATCGACATGGTTTTTCTTATGTCAAGGCTGTCCAGCTGATCGATCTGCTCCGGATCTATTATCACACGCGGCCTGCCGAGCAGTTTGGCGCTCTTCGTACTATCGGTGTATATGGCCTTCTCGCTTATCGTATAACTTTTTCCTTTTTTGACCCTTACGTTGCCTTCTGCCACGACTTGCGAGATCTTTTCCGTATCCTTATCGAAATACACGGTGAGCATATCCGCGAAAAGTTTACCGTCCTTGTCCTCTACCCCGACGTTATCATGGAAAATAGCCTGTTTCTTATCATAGTCTATTTCAAGCGGGCCATCGCACATTACAAGCGTGAACGGCTCGATCTTTACGCTAACGTTCGACCTGAGAAGGGCCGTTTTATTCCCGGAGTTCGCCATACCGCCATCGCCGGAGGCCCGAAAACCTTTTTTTTCTATATCCACGTGAGAATCCGTGGTTATCTCTCTTTTCTCCTGGGACCATCTGGCCTTATCGGTCGTAAGCACGACACCGTCATCGGAGATGACCTCTACGTCACCTATGAGCTCCACTTCCCCCTTGTCTTTCCTGTATACACCTTTTTCCGAGGACAGGCTCACCGCGGCCGTGTCGCCAAAAGCCATGGCCCTGAGGCTCTTGAGGTGTATATCATCCCCTATTATCTCGGCGGAATCACCTTCCAGGTTCCACTGTTTGGCCCCCTTGGGACTCCTTCCGTCTATCTTAAAGGATACGACCTTCTGCTCCAGGCCCGGGGCAGCGTCTTCCTTTTCACCTGGGTCCCGCAGGACATCCTGGCCGATATTGTTCCCCCGGGAATAGATAAATACCCCCGCCGTCACGATGAGCAATGTGATCAGAACTTTCTTCCGCATGGGCTTCCTATTCCTCTTCCGGCCTGGTCTTCCATCTTTTGTGCATCCAGACCCATTGTTCGGGATATTCCCTGACATATCTTTCCAAAAGCGATGTCCACTCCTCCGTATAACGCCTTATGTTCCCGTCCACATCGTCACCTTTTACCGGATATATCGGTTCTTCTATGACCACCCTGTGGGTATTGTCTTTTTTCCTTATTACGAATACCGGCACGATCCCGGTGCCGACAGCCATCGCTATCTTGACCGGGGCCACCGGGGTATACGCTTTCCTGCCGAAATAATCCACAAAGACGCCGTTAACACTGTCCACGTCCTGGTCCGGAACTATCCCGACCACCTCTCCCCTGTGAAGCGCCCCCAGCATCTTCTTTGGCGATTCGTCGCGATATATCACCTTCGCGTTGTACCGGGCCCTCATCTTCTCAAGGAACTTGTTATACTTGTAGAAGTACACCTTTCTGGCCACAAGTGAACCGTTATACCCGATATGCGCGAGGTATAACCCCGCGAGCTCCCAGTTCCCGAAATGAAAAGTTATTATCAGGGCGCCACGCCCCCCGGCCAGGACGCTGTCCAGATGTTCCCTGCCGGAGACCTCCGTGACCATGCTGTCGATCACCGACACCCGGGAGAACAACAACTTGACCCATTCCACGCCGTTCATAGCCACGTTCCGGAAAACATTTTCCGCGATCTTACGGTTCCTGTCGCCGTTCCCCGGGAACGCGGCGTCCAGGTTGGCCACAGTGGTCTTCGCGTATCCCGGCAGCAACCTAAAGACCAGGCGCCCCAGCGCGGCCGCCAATGCCATGCCCGCCCTTAGCGGCAACAACGCCAGCAGGAAGAACAATGTCTTGGCAAGGTAATATATATAATACCGTCTATATTTTATCTTCATCTCAATGAGGGTATATCAGTCCGGGCCGTGTTATTTTCTCCGTTCGTATTCAGCTTCGACCGTTGTGGTTATCCCGCCGCGGGTGTTGAACACCCCTTTCACCTTCATATACCTGGGTTTTGAGCTCTTCACAAGGTCATCGAGAAAACGGTTCACCACATGTTCATGGAAAATGCCCATATCCCTGTAGCTGACCACGTATTCCTTGAACGACTTGAGCTCAATGCACCATTTCGAGGGAACATACTCGATAGATATGTGCGCGAAATCCGGAAGGCCGGTCTTCGGACATATACATGTGAACTCCGGGGTATCCACCCTGACCATGAACTCCCTGTCCGGGTATTTGTTCTCCCATACGTCTATCCCGGGAAGAACCTTGTCCCTTACGTCCTCCTGCAGACCTTCATATCCTTTGCGTACCGGCTTTTTCATGTCACCTTCACTTTATCCCTACGTATTTATGCGCTTGTCCCAATATAAGGACCGGTGTCCCGGTCTCTTTTTTGATATACTCCTTGAAAAAGAACATCATCTCGTCGTCCGGACCCGGTGTCCCGGCGTCCGATGGGGTCACGGGCTGCAACACCACTTCGTACCCGGACGGCACCGACCTCAGAACCTCGGTCATTTTCTTTATATCATCCATGGTGGTCGTGTCAGTTATTACCGCCTTGACTATGACCTCTTTCGCCAAAGAGACACCAAGGAACTCCTTATGCGCTTTCCACGGCGACGACCCGCTGCCCGTGGATGAAGGAAGCTTCATATCCATCGATACTATGTCGATGTGGTCTATCACTGACTTCAGCTCTTCGGGCCTCATACCATTCGTTTCCAGATACACCTTGTGCTGCCTGTGTTTGCGGAACGCCGGCAGGAACTCCGAAAGAAAAGACGCGTACATGAGCGGCTCGCCACCCGTCAGGGACAGCTCGTTGTAATCATCGTCGAAATCAAGCACTTTGCATAGCAGCGTATCCCGGGTGAATGTCTTATAGCTCTCCTGCCGTGTATCACAGAACTTGCATCCGAGGTCACATCCGAAGAACCGGATGAAAAGCTGGCGGCTCCCCGTATACGGACCCTCTCCCTGATAGGAAAGGAATATTTCGGATATCTTGGCTTCTTTCACAGCATAGCTCCTTTTTCAGGTCAAGTCCCGCTTACGGGGTCCTTGACCCCCATGTCCCGGAACGCTTTCTCCCTGAACACACATGACTCGCACCTGCCGCAGGGTCGTTCCCCTCCGGCATAACATGACCATGTAAGTTCGAACGGCACCCCCAACCTGATGCCTTCTTCCACGATCTCTTTTTTGGTCATATTTATAAGTGGCGCGACGATATTCACCGAACCACGCTCGACCCCGGCCTTAGTGCCTTTTTTCACCATCTCCCCGAAAGCGTCCAGAAATTCGCTCCTGCAATCAGGATAATTGGAAAAATCCATCTGGTGCGCGCCTATAAAAACAGCTTCAGCCCCTGCGGCTTCGGCGAACGATACACCGAAACTCAGGAATATCATGTTCCTCGCCGGCACATATGTCGCCGGTATCCTGCCGTCCGAACTAGCGCCGTCATCAGGCACGGCCACGGCTTCGTCCAGGAGGGCACTGCCTTTCCACGGCATATCTATCTTGAGCACATGGTATTCTACCCCGGCTCTTTTCGCGAGTTCGCGCGCGAACGCGATCTCCCTGCGCGATTTCTGCCCGTAATCGAATATGAGCGCCTTACAATCATACTTCCGCATGGCTGAATACAACGCGACCGCGGAATCCATGCCGCCGGAAATAAGCACTATAGCCCCGGCGCCCGGTGAGGAGCCCATGCCTAACACGCTCCTTCCCTGTATATAGCGGCAGAGCTATCGGTCTCCCATACCACGACCTCGCCCACCTTGATGCCCGGCGTTTTTTCCACGATACGGTCGTGGATATACCTGGCGATGTTCTCCGATGTCGGGTTGGCCCTGGTAAAACCTTCCAGCTCGTTGAGATGTTTATGGTCCAGGCGGCCGATCACATCCGCGACCATGTCCTTCAGTTCCCTGAAATCCATGACCATACCTATCTCATCAAGCCCGTCCCTGCACACGGTCACCTCAACGTGCCAGTTGTGGCCGTGCAGGTCCTCGCATTTCCCCTTATATCCCCTAAGGTTATGCGCGCTTGAGAATTGACCTTTCACCTTTACACAATACATATCCGCCTTCCACACAAAAAAACCTTATCGTCATTCGAAATACCTGGACGTCACTTCACGCCATTTTCCCTGCGCCTTGAGCAGGAACTCACAAAGCTCCCTTACCGCGCCGTGCCCGCCTTTTTTCGTCGTCACGATATCGCAGTATTTTTTCACGTCATCCATGGCGTTGTCAGGACAGACCGAAAGCCCTATCCTCCTGAGCACGGGGATATCTATCAGGTCATCCCCCATGAAACATATCTCTTCGTCGGACACGCCAAGATCGTCGCGGATCGGCCCGAGAGCGTTTATCTTGTAATGGATGTCCTTGTAGACCTTGTCCACTTTCAGCTGTTTCGCCCTTGCCAGGACAGCCGGGGACCCTTTAGCCGTAAGAAGCACACATTTAATGCCCGCCTTCTTTACCAGGAATATACCGAGTCCGTCGTTAACGTCGAAGTTCTTCAGCTCGACGCCGAAACTCCCGAAGATTATCCTGCCGTCGGTCATCACGCCATCGACGTCTAGGACCAGCAGCCTGATCTTCCCGGCCTTCTCTATAAGTTCGGGTGAATATTCAAATGCCATACGATCGTTCCTTTCAGGTTCAAACAAGACCGGCTTTGAGCACATCCTGCACATCAAGGACACCGACAGGACGGCCCTTGCCGTCTACGACCGGGATCTCATCGATCTTCCTGTCACGGAGTATCTCAAAAGCTTCCGCGGCGAGGTGTTCCGGGCCTATGGTTATCGGAGAAGCCGTCATGACCTCCCCTACCGTCCTTGTAAGAAGTTCCTTGCCTTCCTCAAAATGCCGCCGGAGATCACCATCGGTGAATATACCGATCAATTTGCCTTTTCCATCCACTATGCTCGCGGACCCCGCCCGGAGCTTTGTGATCTTGAGAAGGACCTCTTTTACCGGCACGTTCTTCCGGACTATGGGCGTATCTTTTTTAGGTCGCATTATGTCCCCCACACGGAGAAGCAGCCTCTTGCCCAAAGCCCCGCCTGGGTGGAAAAGAGCGAAATCCGCCGGACGGAATTTCTTTTTTTCAAGGAGCGCCACCGCCAGCGCGTCGCCCAGGGCCAACATGACCGTAGTGGATGTCGTAGGCGCCAGTCCCATAGGACAGGCCTCCTTATCCACCCGGCTGTCAAGCACATGGTCACTTTCCCTGGCCAGGGTCGACTTCCTGTTTCCGGTCACGGCCACAAGTTTAGCGCCGATCTTCCTGATTATCGGGATGAGCTTTACCACCTCTTCCGTTTCCCCACTGTTGGAAAAAGCGATTATCACGTCCTCTCGCGTGACCCTCCCGAGATCCCCGTGGAGCGCCTCGGCCGGATGTAGATACAACGACGGGGTACCGGTAGACGACATGGTAGCCGATATCTTCTGCGCTATGAACCCGGGCTTGCCCATACCGGTTATTATCACGCGTCCCTTCGTGCTGACAAGAAGTTTGATCACCTTTCCGAAACTTCCGTCTATCCTTCCGACGAGAGCGGCGATCGCCTTACTCTCCATGTCCAGGACCTTTTTCGCGGTTGAAATGCTCATATACCTTTTACCGCCCTTTCGATCTTTTTCATTTCCTTTAAATATCCGTCCAACGCCCCGATGTTAAGCATATTGGGACCGTCACTGAGCGCCTTTGCCGGAGACTCATGCACTTCGACGAACAAAGCGTCACACCCTACGGCTACAGCGGCTCTTGACAAAGGGAACACGTAACTGGAGTCCCCGCCGCTTGATGTGCCTTTGCCTCCGGGCATCTGGACCGAATGTGTCGCGTCATACGCCACGGGATAACCCGTCCGGCGCATTATGACCAGCGACCTGAAATCATTCACAAGCATGTTATACCCGAACGAAGTCCCCCTCTCGGTCAGGATAAGGTCCTTGTTCCCGGTGGATATCACTTTTGCCACTATATTGGATACTTCGGCCGGCGACATGAATTGGCCTTTTTTCACATTCACGGGTCTTCCCGTAGCCGCCGCTTTTACCAGGATATCCGTCTGTCGGCACAAGAATGCCGGTATCTGCAACACGTCCAGCACTTCCGCCGCGGCTACCGCCTCATCAGCGCTGTGCACATCGCTAAGTACCGGGACACCCGTTTCCTTTTTTACTTTCTCGAGCATGCGCAGGCCTTTTTCTATCCCCGGGCCTCGATAGGACGACACGGAGCTCCTGTTGGCCTTGTCATAACTTGCCTTAAAGATGAAAGGGATGCCATTCTTGTCGGCTATGCGTTTTATCTTTTCCGCGTGCCTCATTACGCTGGAACCGGACTCGATAACACATGGACCGGCTATCAGGACGATAGGGTTCCCGCCACCTATTTTTATTTTACCGACCTTAACGGTCCTCGATGTTCTCCCGGCCATTTTAATACCCCTCTTGTGTGCCCGTATCTTCCGGTGTTCCATATGTCCCGGCGGCCACCAGTTCCCTTACTTTTAAAAGATCTTCTTCCGTATCCACGCCTATCGTATCATACCTTGTCTCGACTGTCTTTATCTTATATCCGTGTTCGAGCACCCTGAGCTGCTCAAGTTTTTCATCCTGTTCAAGCATGGATTTAGGCAGATTCGTGAACGCGAGAAGGAATTCCCTGGTATAGGAATACATGCCTATATGCTTGAAGTACATCCCGTTCACGGTTTCCGGCGCGCGCTCCTCTTCCGGCCGGACGATGTCCCTGCGCACATAAGGTATCGGGCTCCTGGAAAAATACAGGGCGTAACCTTTCCTGTCGACCACGCACTTGACCACATTCGGGTCTTTCACCTCTTCTTCCCGCGTTATCCTTTTTATAAGCGTGGCCATCTGCACATTGGGTTCGTATTCGAACACCCTGGCAAGCTCATCTATCATGCTGGGGTGGACCAGCGGTTCATCCGCCTGGATGTTTATATACACGTCCGCGTCAACACTTCCAGCTATCTCCGCGATACGGTCCGTACCCGAAGCGTGGTCCGGCGACGTGTACATGGCCCGTCCCCCGAAAGATTCCACCGCTTTGAACACTTTTTCCCTGTCCACGGCAACTATCACTTCATCGACCAGCTCCGCGTTCTTAGCCCTTTCCCACACATGTTGCAACATAGGTTTGCCGTCAATATCAGCGAGCACCTTCCCCTTTAGACGCGAAGAATGCCACCTGGCCGGGACAACCGCTACTACCTTCATACACGGACCCTTTCTATCTCTAATTTAAGACGCGAAAGCAGCTCCTCTTCGGAAACAACGGCTACGCCTATCTTGCCCACGACTATACCCGCGGCACAATTGGCGATATGCGCGGCTATCTCGGGCGAGCCACCACTCACTACTCCCAGGGTATACACACCTATCACGGTATCCCCCGCGCCGGAAACATCAAAGACCTCCTGCGCGACCGTGGGTATCCTGTGCGGCTTCCTACCCTGCTCGAAGACCATCATGCCTTCCTCCCCGAGGGTAAGCAATATCACCTTGGCCTTGAGTTTTTCCAGCATCCTGGCGCCAGCCTTCATTTTCGTGTTCTCATCGGAAACGGAGAACCCTACCGCCTTAGCCGCCTCATGATGGTTCGGGGTTATGGCATCGACGCCTTTATAATACGCGAAATGGCTTTCCTTGGGATCCACGGTGACTATTTTCCCGCTTTTTTTCGCCAGGGGAACGACTTTCTTCAGGAGGGACGGGGTTATGAGCCCTTTGCCGTAATCCTCTATGATCACACCGTCATACCGGTCTATGTTACGCTTGATGTAATCATATACCTTTTCCATGTATTTGTGGGAGATAACATCGACGTTCTCACGGTCTATCCTGACCACCTGCTGATGATGCGCTATCACCCGCGTCTTCAGGATAGTAGGTCTTTCCGGGTCTATCACGACACCGTCCGTGTTTATGCTCCTCTCCTCGAGTTGTTGCTTCAGGACCTTGCCGTTGATGTCATCGCCGACCACACCCACGACCGACACCTTGGCTCCCAGCTTGGCGATATTATTAGCCACATTACAGGCCCCTCCGGGCATGAACCCTTCGTTCCTTACCCAGACCACAGGCACAGGAGCTTCGGGAGATATCCTCGAGACCTGTCCCCATATGAACTGGTCCAGCAGAAGATCCCCAAGGACCAGTATCTTCCTATCCTTGAACCTGTTAACTATCTTGGCTAAAGCGGAGAACTTATAATGCTTCACGTATACGTCCCTCCTGACCAGTTACTATAAGATTATTATATATCATGAGCGGTTATTTTAGCATGTACCCGTAAGACCTGTCAATTCACCTATATCCGGGTCCGGTAGGGGGCCTCCGGCAGGAGAAAGCCCGCCCTGCGCTTGTGTCCCTACGGAACGGCACAGAACGGGCTTTGAAGCTTTCAACCTGTATGTATCATAAATGGGCGGTTATCTTGGACTCCAGGGAACTCTTGGGAACGGACCCTATCACTTTGTCCACCACGTTGCCTCCCTTGAATATCATTATGGTCGGGATGTTCATTACACCGTAAGTCGTAGCTGTCTGGGCGCCTTCCTCCACGTTCAGTTTGCACACTTTGAGCTTTCCGGAATATTCCTCCGCGAGCTCTCCGATCACCGGAGCGATCATACGGCACGGCCCGCACCATTCGGCCCAGAAATCCACGAGTACCGGAAGCTCCGAGCTAAGCACCTCTTCCTTGAAATTTGAATCATTCACATTGATCTCGTGTGTGTTGGACATGGCATCTCCTTTTCTTTCTTTTTCCATAAAATATGATCTCATTATAGCGCGATAACAGAAGCTTTGCAAACCCGGCCGCGCGACGCCTTATGTCAAACGCCCAGAACCTTGCTGACGGAGCTCATCACCTCGTCCACGGTAACAGCTTTTATACACGCGAAATCGCGTTCGCACTCATGCGCCAGACATCGCTCGCAGCCAACATCTTTATGCAGGACCGTATCCCCGGCCCCGACCGGCCCCCATCTTCGCGGGGATAATCCCGCGTCTTTGCGCCCGAATACGGCGATGACCGGAGTGCCTACGGCGACCGCCACGTGGACCGGACCGGAATCGTTCGAGATAAGCAGGCGGCACCTGGACAGGAATTCCGCGAATTCACCCAGCAGCAATCCGCCGGTAAGGTCCACCGGTTCCTCTTTCATCAAGGACACCACTGAACTCGACATCCCCTCGGACTCATTCCCTCCCACGAATATCACACGCGCCCCGAATTCTTTACTTATCCTGTCCGCCACTTCGGCGAACCTGCCGGTAGGCCATCTTTTAGACCTGCAACTCGCCCCGACATGCATAGCAACCAGCTCTCCCGTCAATCCGTTATCTTTGATAACGGCATCGACCATTTTTTTGTCAGCGTCGGATGTGCTCATGTAAGGCATTCTGTCATAAAGCGTTACATCAACGCCAGCCAGCGCCAAAAGATCGAAATTATAGTCTATCTCGTGTTTGGCGCCTTCCTGCTTGATATGTGGCGCCCTCTTTGTCAAAAGGAACGGAAGTCTTTTGTCATATCCAACACGTTCCGGTATCCCTGCCAGGAACGCCACGATATGAGAACGGTTGGTCGGGTGCAGTATTATGGCCGTATCAAATCTTTTCTTTCTCAGTTCCCACGCGAAAAGCACCGTGCCCACGAACCCTTTCTGGGCTCCTTCCTTGTCATATATTATCACCTCATTGATATCGGGGTTATCCTCCACTATGTCCCGGTTCCCGGGCTTTACCATGAACGCGATATACGCGTCGGGGTAAAGTTTCCTTAAATGCCGCGCCACAGGAGTGGAAAGCACCACATCCCCCAGTCTGTCCGTGCGTGTGACAAGTATACGTTCCATGGTCATAACCTTATTCCTGACCTGTTCTCTTTTGTCCTCTCGCCTTTTTCCCCGCCCGCAGGCCCGAACGCCAGGTAAAAAGCCGCGCCTAAAAGCCCTATGTCCCTTGTTTCCTGGAAACCCAGAAGTATCAATATAGCCACGAGCTGAAGTCCCGCAAGAACGGCGAATAACCTGGTCAAGGTCCCGAGGATAAGGGCCGCTCCCGTGATCAATTCCATGAACCCTATCACGAGGACCGAAACGCTCACATCCCAGGGCATCGAGATAAAAGGTTCCATGGTCCTTATCGTCCGGGCCCAGTGATCATCCTGGAACTTGCCTATGCCGAACACAAGAAAGACCACTCCAAGGGATATCCTCAATATAAGGTATGGGATACGCTCCCTCATATCCTTATCTGCCCCTTCTTTTCCCCGTAACGGTTGCAAAAAGCCTCTATATCGATAGTGCTCCCCTTCTCCACCCCGGGAACATTTAAGAACACTTGCTGTTCCATATCATCCGTCTGTTCGTCATATTCCTTATCTATCAACCTTTTCCCGTCCACGTCCACTGTCACACGATAGATAAAATGCGACTTCGGGGCCTCGACAGGATGAATGATATCCAGCTTGAGTTCTTTAGCCGCGTCGTCATACTCCGCGTCTATCCGGGAGGGAGGATGGGCCAGGACAAAAAAGGGACACAGGAACACCGACAAGCATATTAACACCGCTATCTTTCCCATATACTGTCCTCCATTCTTCTTATCGAGCCGGGTTCATCCCTCTACCAGACGTTATCTCGCTATATATCTTACGGTAAATATCAAGATCCCCTGATGAAAAACACACGTACACTATTTCATCAAGATCGTCCTTGTGTTTCAGGCCCTCCTCAAGGGCTATCCTCGCCGCGGCCTCGACCGGGTATC
Source organism: Candidatus Omnitrophota bacterium (assembly GCA_028715965.1). NCBI lineage: Bacteria > Pseudomonadati > Candidatus Omnitrophota > Candidatus Omnitrophota bacterium. Next base: position 61,830 of record JAQUQS010000002.1, read on the forward strand.
TGTAGACACCGGTGCTTATCGCGGGAAAAGCGATGGACCTTAGAGAATGTTCGGCGGCCAGCCGGAAACTGGCGGCATAACAGCTCCTGAGAAGCTCAGCCTCGCCGCTCTTTCCTCCATGCCATACCGGACCGGGCGTATGTATTATTTTTTTAGCCTTCAGCCTGCCCGCGCCCGTTATCACGGCCTCTCCCGTACGGCATCCACCTATCCGGCGGCATTCTTCCATGACCGAAGACCCGGCCGCGCGATGTATTGCCCCATCGACGCCGCCTCCTCCTTTAAGGCCGGTATTCGCGGCGTTAACGATAACGTCGACCTCTTCCTGTGTTATGTCACCGTGTTTTATGGTGATCATTCCCATTCCGTACCTTCCAATATCTTCTCGGCCGCCCTGTATACCTCCTCAACGGTCACGTCGTTTATACAGCCGTCCGGAGGACGTTTCTGGCACGACCCCTTACCGCATGGCCTGCACCCTATCCGCGGGTTAAGCACAACGCTCTTTTCCGCAAGAGGACCGTATTTTTTTTCGTCGGTAGGCCCGAAAATAGCTACCGTGGGCGTCCCGACGGCGCTCGCGATGTGGAGCGGCGCGCTGTCTCCGGTTATCACCATACATGCCCTGGCCATAAGCCCGGCGGCACAGCCTATCGTGGTACGAGAACAGACATCCAGCACCGGACGCTTGGTGGCCGCTATAACATCGTTCACGGTCTGGCGGTCCTCATCCGTTCCGGTAAGGAAAACAATACAATCTTTCTCCCCGGAAAGCATATCCGAGAGTTTCGCGTAATTGGACGCTTTCCATTTTTTCAGGTGGTTCTTGGTCCCCGGGTTGATCACTACTATCCTGTCCCGCTGCACACCCGGGCCAAGCGTTCTTTCCGCTTCCACGATAAGGCTTTCCGCCTGACGCGCGTCCTCTTCGGATACCGGGACATAGAACCCAACATCCCTTTCCGCGTCAATACCAAGCGTTCTCAGTTTTGCGAGATGTTCCGTTCTCTTATGCGCCGTCACCCCGGATGATAGCCTCTTTATCCCGCCAAGGAACGACGACAATGACCTTGTTCCGTACCTCGCGCCTGCCACATACGGCATAAGTGAGTTCTTGAGGTCGACCACAAGGTCATATTTCTGTCTGCGGGTGAGCAGGACGTCGAGTAACCTGGAGCGTAACGTTTTCCTCCGTTTGTTTATTATCACCTTACGCACCGCGGGGTGGGCCAGGAATATGTCCCTGCCAGGCATACCCGTCACGACATCGATAACGGCATCGGGAAATTCGTCATGCAGCTTCCGTAGCACCGGGGTGGTAAGGACTATATCGCCCAGGTTGCTCAGGCTTATCAGAAGGATGCTTTTTACGCGGGACTTGTCCATATCCGGTCCTTGTTCTTTAATGCGTCCCTTATCGCGGAAAAAACCGTATCAACCCCGATCGAATACATGCACACATTGTTATTCCTGCATTTTTTCACATAGCAGGGTACGGCACAATCGGGCGAGCTCCTAATGACGATATTCCGTCCTCGTCCGCGCTGCCCCGTTATTTCCGGTGACGTAGGGCCGAAAAGGCCTATCGTAGTGGCGCCCGTGGCCGACGCCAGGTGAAGCGGACCCGAATCCGCGCTTACCACAAGTTCCGAGGAAAGAAAAAGAGCGGCAAGCTCGTTGAGCGATGTCCTTCCGGCCGTGTTATATACGCGTTCCCCCCCAGCCTCACTCACGATGGTATCCCCCAGCGTCCTGTCCCCCGGGGCCCCGGTTATGACTATGTCAAGGTCCCTGAAAGCCCATAGTATCTGGCGTGCCAGCGATATGAAATTCATCGGCGACCATCTTTTCGCGTCCCAGTTCCCACCGGGGTTCAGTACGATGAAAGGATTTCTTCCCACTCCTATCCCGGACAGGATGCGTTCCATCCTTTCCTTATCATCGTCCCTTATGAAGTACTCATAAGTCCCGTCCGCCTTGTCAATGCCGAACAGACCTGCCAGGGAAAGAAGCTGGTCGGCCCTGTGCACCGCGCCGTTCGGGCACGCGACTTCCGAGGTGAGCGGGAGGTTCTTCCCGGCGAACCCTACGCGTTCCGGGATACCCGCCAGCATGGACATGATCACCTTGGTCCTGGACGCTTTGAGGAATACCGCGGTACCATACTTCTCTTTTTTTACCATATCCACGAAATCGAGCTTTTCGCCCACTGAGAAGATACGGTTATCATCCGAAAGCACATGCACGTAATTGATCCATGGCACATTGGCCAACAGGTCGGCGTATCTGGGGACCACGACGCAGCTGATATACGCGGTCGGGAATCTTAAACGCAAAGCCCTCAAGAGGGGGAAGGAAAAAAGTATGTCCCCCAGCCAGTTAAGTTCAAAAATAATAATGCGCTTAGGGCTCTCGACGTCCGTCACAGGACCTCCTGGTATACCTCAATGGTCTTCTCCACGCTTGTATGGATATCATAGTTGTCGAACGCTTTTCTCCTGGCGGCTTTCGCCAGGTCTTTCCTCAGGATATCATCTTTTGCCAGTTCCATCAATCTTTTAGCAAGCGCGGCGACGTCTCCCGGAGGAGCCAGCAATCCGTCCCGACCGTCCGTTATGAGCTCCGAAAGACCGCCTACATCGCTGGCCACACAGGCCCTCTCGGCCGCCATGGCCTCCATGAGCGAAAGCCCCAGTCCTTCGTGCATTGATGGGGAGCAGAAAATATCGAACATGGGCAGATACTCTTCCGGCGGCTGTCCGCCGGGGACCATGGAGACCTTCCCGGCCAGCCCCAGTGAAGTTATCTGTTTTTCCAAAGATTTTTTTTCCGGCCCGTCTCCCACCATCACCATGCGCGCTCGAGGTTCCTCCGCGGCCAGGGCCGAGAACGCTTCCACGAGATACTTATATCCTTTCACCGGGGAAAGCCGCCCTATCGTGCCCACGACGAACGTGTCCTGGGGTAGCCCCATCTCCCGCAGCATGGTCGCGTCCTTACGCCCGGATATACCCGAGAACCTGGCAAGTTCGATACCGTTATAGACCATGGATATCTTGTTCTCAGGCACCCCGAAATCCCTGATAAGATGCCCTTTTACGCTGTTACTTATAGCAATTACCCTGTTCCCCCACGCGGGCAGAAGCATCCTTGAGATACGTTTGTGTTTGAAGAAACCGTGGCACGTGGATACGAACGGGATGCCCGTCCTGCGGCTCACCACCTCGGATATTATCTGGGTCACCCGTGTTTGGGCGTGTATGACCTGCGTATCCTCTTCCCTGGCCAGTTCTCCTATGGCACCGACCGCTTTCCATACCTTCAGGGAAAATTCCTGTTTGGTCAATATATCCGCCGTATGATGTTTTACGCCATACTCCGCGAGCTTACCCTCGAGTTCGCCTCCACCCGAGACCACTGTTACTTTATGCCCGTACCTATGGAGATATCGGGACAGGTCCGTGATATAGACGCCCACCCCGCCCATGTTCATATGCGTTGTTATTATCATCACGTTCATAAAAGCTCCATCACGGCATTGTATATATCCGCCGGTTTTATGGACGTCATACATCTCCGGTCACGTCGGCAGATCGGGTCGTAACACGGTGAGCATTTCACCTTACGATGCAGGACCTTTTTCTTTCCGGAAGGAGGAAGGTGCCTTGCCGGGTCCGTAGGCCCGAAATACGACACAAAAGGGGTATTCACCGCCGAAGCTACATGCATCGGCGCGCTGTCCCCCGTAACAACGATATCACACCTCTTTATAAGCGCGATAAACTGGCCGATATTGGTCTTTCCTACAGCGTCTATCGGTTTTGCCAAAGTGGTCTTCATGAATTCGGACGCTTCCAGTTTATCTTCTTCCGCGCCGATCAGGACCGTCCTTACTCCCCGTTCTTTCGCGAGCATATCAGCTACCTTAACAAGTGTGGGGACGCCCACGTTCTTGGACCTCCATTTCCTTGAAGCGGAAACGCTCATGGCAACTATCTTCTGGTCTTTTTGCAGCCAATTGCCGCCAAAGAACTTCTCCGCCCATTCCTCGTTCTCCGGCGTAGGCCATAGTTCCAGGTTATCGTCCACATGCGCTATGCCCAGAAGGGCCAGCACACATCCCTGCTGCCGGACCGGCGGCATGGGCCGTGCAGGCATCTTGGCCTTCCTGTTGAGAAGCACGCTCAGCTTACCGTTATTGAACCCGTATCTCTCCGGTATGGCCGCCAAATACGCCAGCATATGGCTCTTCCGGCTGTTCTGCAGGTCGATCGACATGTCGAGATCTTCCGACCTTATCGCCCCGGCCAGACGAAGGAACCCGACACCCTTGTCCCTTGTTCTGAAATCACATGTGATCACATCATCGATATAAGGGCATCCACTGAGCACTTCACGGAACCTTATGTCGGCCAGCACTTTTATTTCCGCGCCCGGGAAAGCTTTCCTGACAGCCCTCATTGAAGGTACCGCGAGTATAATATCCCCAAGCGAGCTTATCTTCATGATGAGTATGTTCTTCATGGAAAGCGCTTTGGAATAAACTTCAAGGGTACTTTCCATTACCTTGCCAAGGGAAAAATGATCTTCCACGTTCTTCCGGGCGGCCCTGGAGACCCTTTCTACCAGCTCACGGTCCTGGGCATACCTCATGACCTTTTCGGCGATATCGGACGGGTTCATGGGTTCACACAAAAGACCGGTCACTCCGTCCTCAACGTTCTCGACCACTCCACCTACTCTCGTGGCGACTACCGGCACCCCCCTGGCCTGGGCCTCTATTATCGACCTGCCGAACGCCTCCTGGCTACGATTCGCGGAAACGAACACGTCCAGGTCCTTCAGGACCTCGGCCACATCATGGCTCGAGTCTATGAACCTGATCACGTTCTCAAGTCTCAGCCGCCTCACGGTAAGGTCTACCCTCTTCAGGTAATCCTCTTTCGCCGAGGCCCTGTCCCCCATTATCACGATCTCAAGATTGTTCATCCGCCTGGAAACATATGACATCGCCTTCAAAAAGTCCTGGTGTCCCTTAAGGGGCGTGTACCGGCATATCATACCGACCCGGAATTTCTTTCGGTCCTTATCGAACGGCGACACGTACCCGAAACGCTCAAGGTCTACCCCCCTCGGTATTATGGATAGTTTCCTCGTCGGCACGCCGAATTTGTCTTTCATATATCTGGCCATAGTATCATTTGCCACGATAACGATCTTGCCCCATCCCATAACACGGCTTATAAGGTGCGGTTTGTACTGCCCGTGAGCGGTGGTCAAGAACACCTTGCCGGTGGATTTTGCCGCGAAATACCCCATTAGGGCCGGGATACGGCTCCTGGCGTGGACTATATCGATACTTTCCTTGCGTATTATGCGCCTTAGGCATATATACGACCATATCATCGTGATGGGATTTTTCTTTCCCACAGGCACGGTGTAGTGCCTGGCACCGATGGCCGCCAGATTGCCCTCGTATATCCCGCCGCCGGAGACCACGACGGCCTTGTGCCCTTTGGCCACAAGGGCACGCGCGACCTCCACTGTGCCTTTCTCCACCCCGCCTACGTTCAATCTCGGGACAAGTTGTAATATGTTCATGTTCCGCCTTCTATCAAAAAACCTTTTCTATCTTGGAGTATAGTTCATCCATATCTTCCGGAAGATGCCGCGCGGCCATCCCGGTGGTCATGGCCGTGCGCATATCCTCCGCAAGGACCTCCCTGCGAAGCTTCTTAAGGTATCCCCGTCCGGCCAGTTCGTCCACAAAAACATCGTATTTGGTCTTTCCCCGGCGTTTCTTGTCGGGCATTATCACGAAAACGGGCCTGCCGGATGAAACCGCTTCGGAAACCATTGATATACTGTCCCCCGTCACGAACACTATATCGCTCGAGGCCAGTATCTTGTCCACCGTTTTCGCGTCATTGTCGCTTTTTCCCGAAACGAATTTAAGGCATCTCTCATCCTCCCGGAGCATGTCCTGGAACGTCTTGTCGGCGTCCGGAGGCGTTCTTCTGGACGTGGTCAACATGAACCGGGTCCCGGTATCCCCACACGAACCCGACAGCGCTTCGGATATATCCCTGGCCGTCGCCTCGCTGAACGTGTAGAACCTGTTCTCCCCTCCTATAAGCACGCCGACACATTTTATCCCATCAAGACCGTTCCTCTCCTTACCCCTAAGGTCCTCGAGTTCCGATATATCGACCAGCGTGGGCGGCATATCGGTGACCACGACGTTAGCCCCTATGGGCGACAGCCCCTTCCTTACCACGTCGTGCCGGGGCAGCACGATAAGGTCGAACCCCCAGCGGTTCATCCGTCCCGGGTCCATTATGGTCAGGTTCTTGGCGCCATTCTCCGACGAGACCAGCCTGTTGACCCCGTAAAGCGCCGAGCCGCAACTTATCACGACATCAGCGTATACGGAGATGATAGCGTCATAACTTCCCGGTTCAAGCGCCCATTTCAGCAGGAAAGGACGCCCCTGAAAGAGGTCACCGTATAGTGGCGAGAACATGTTCAGGATAGTACGCCTCACGCGGCTCTTGAACTTCACGGACACCGTCTTTACTTCCAAAGCTCCTTCCGGCATGTTCCTTTTTTCTTTCCAGTAACGACCTGCCGTACCGGCCACGGCCATGGACTGTTTGAAATGCCCCTTCTTCCCATCGTCCAGCACGAGCACTTTACGTACAGGGGTCAGCTTCCACTTCTTATGCATCCACATCCATTGGTCCGGGGACTTTCTTACATGTTTCTCCAGGAGCTCGTTATATTTTTCCACATACGGCGTTATATCCTCGTTCTTGCCGATGACCATAGGTTCCTCCAGGACGGCCTGATGGTAAGGGCCGTCCACGCGGTGTATAAAGGCCGGTAATATCCAGGCACCTGTTTTTTGCGCGAACCTGTATGGTCCCACAGCCGTAGAGGCCGGTCGCCCGAAGAGGTTGACGAGCTTACCATTGGGGCCGGCGTTCTGATCGGCCAGTATACCCACGCTCTTACCTTCCTTGAGTACCCGGAAAAGGTTCTTAATATCAGCACCCTTCCGTATCACAATGTTACCCTTAGACTCCCGCAGGCGGTTAAGAAGTTCGTTAAGCCTCTGCATTTTCTGGTCTCTGGCCAAGAGGTACAGGGGATACCCCTGGAAAACACTGGCCACGGTGCTCATTTCCCAATTACCGAAATGCGCCGACACCATTATCATCCCCCGCGGGTTGGAAGCGGCTTTTCCCAGGTTCTCGCTGTTGATTATCTCCAGATGCTTTTCCAGGTATTCCCGGTCAACCTTGGTAAGCGCCAATATCTCCACGAACGTCTGGACCATGTTTCGATACGTGCCTATGGTCAATCTCCTGATGTCGCGGGGACTTTTTTCGGACGCGAACGCCGCCCGGATATTCCTGTACGTTACCTTACGGCGTTTCCCGCTCAGAAGATAAATGAGATAACCGAACGCCCGGCCGGCCCAGAGGTTCAAACCCATCGGCATAACATGAAAAACGGCGTTAAGACCCCTGACTATGTAAGACGCTATCAAGTCCAGCAAGGACCGACTCCTTTCCCCTGACAATATCCATATCAACATTGAGGGCAAGTATCTTATCACGCAATACGCCCAATTCCAGCTCGGCCAGTTTAACCATGTCTTTTTTTGTGACCACGATATTATCCGCTCCGGAAGCCGCGAAGCGGCCCCCTATCTCCTCGACATCTGAGGCGGTATACGCGTGATGGTCATCATATACCATATGGCCGGTCAATTCCATCCCGCATCGCCCGGCGATAAGCTCGAACGAACCCGGTGACGCTATACCGCTCACGAGCAGGACCTTCTTGTTCTTCGCGTTCCCCAGAGAGGTGTTCTTTCCCGAGACATCGGACAGAGAAACGGGCCGGCGGATGGATTCCGCGACCAGCTTCCCTGAAATGACGTTACCCAGCCGGGATAATACGGTGTTCCTTTGCGCCTCTCCCATTTCAGACGTTCCCGTAACGACCACGATATCCGCCCTCGAAAGCGCGCTTATACGTTCCCTGAAAGGCCCGCGTGGCAAAAGGCCCGTATTCCCCGCCATAGAATCCGCGTCCACAAGCACTATATCAAGGTCCCTCTCGAGCGCGCGGTGCTGGAACCCGTCATCCATGACCAGGACATCGCACCCCTTGGACACGGCATAAGCTGCGGACTTGACCCTGTCCCTGCCTACCACTACAGGTACTTCCGGCAACTCCCCGGCAAGCATCTTATCCTCGTCCCGGCCATACCCCCTTGTCAGGATGGCGGGACGGCATCCCCTGCCCGCGAGTTCGCGCACGATATACAGAGAGAACGGCGTTTTGCCGGTACCTCCCGCGGTTATGTTGCCGACACTTATGACCGGCACATCCACTTTGGTCGTTTTCCTGAATCCCCTCCTGTAAGCCAGGTCCACGAACCATATGCCCGCGCCATAAAGAAGTGACAGCGCCCACAACACCCACTTCAGAGGTAGCAGCGCGGGACGCGCCCCTTCGTCCTTCATGACCCCCGTGATCCAAAGTCTCAGATCGCCCATATCCATTCCCCTCGGTGGATATCACCCCAGAAATCTATCAAGCAGGCTTACTGTCCGATCGACCGCGCCTGAATTCTCCCGTATGACATCTACGGCCTTCCTTGATATATTCCTCCTCATGCCATCGTCCTTTATAAGCCTTTCAAGCACCTGTTCAAGCTCATCAGCGTCCGCGACCTGGATAGCGCCTTCCCTGGAAAGGAACATCCGGACAGCTTCCTTGAAATTATACATGTTCGGCCCGAAAACGACCGGTTTCCCGTAACTTGCCGGTTCTATAATGTTCTGTCCGCCTTTTTTTACAAGACTCCCGCCCACGAACACTATAGTGGCAAGGGCATACATATCCTTAAGGTGCCCTATGCTGTCCACGACCATTACGTCGTACGTCCCGGTCTTCCCGCCGCCTGGCGCCCCTTTCCCGCGCAGCCCTGAATACGCCATATGCCTCAGCCCGGCTTCCTCGATATACACTTTTACCGCTTCGACCCTTTCCACATGTCTCGGCGCGATTATGAGCTTGAGCCCGGGTATCCTGCCGGAAAGTCTCTTATATACATCGATCAACTGGGATTCCTCGTTGAAATGGGTGCTCCCGGCCACTATTATAAGGTCATCCTGCCGCATGCCTATATCCTCGGGTCTTACCGGAAGCGGCAGGCCCTCAGATATACCCTGGTCGAACTTAACATTGCCTGTGACCGTAACCCTTTCCGTGGCGGCGCCCATACGAACGATACGCGAAGCATCATCCTTCGTCTGCACGGAAAAAACATCTATACATCCCAGCATTCCAGAAATGAAAGGCTTTACCTTAAGATAGTTCCTGAAAGACCTGTCGGATATCCTTCCGTTCACTACGGCTATGGGCACACCTTTCCTTTTAAGCGCCGTCATCAGGTTTGGCCACAGTTCCGTTTCGATCACGACATAGAGCCTGGGGTTTATCTTCGATATCACCCTCGAGACTATAAAACTGATGTCCAGGGGATAATAGAACACCCTGTCGACCACACCCTTGCCCGCCTTTTCCATCATGTCTTGTCCCGTGGTCGTCGTGGTCGAGACCACGATGGGCACACCGGGTGACCTTTTCCTGATGCCCTTTGCTATACGCGCGGCGACATTCGCCTCACCCACGCTCACCGCGTGTATCCAGACAGGCGCGTCGAGCCCGTCCATGGACCTTCCAAACGCCCCGAACCGTTCCAGGAAACGTCCGTGCGCCTTGCCTTTCAAGACCAGGCAAGGCAGGTAGAACAGTCCGAACAGCATAAAAAATATATCATATAAGATACGCATTATCGTCCGTCTTTTCTCCCCTTGAAGATATCCACATCTCTTATTCGCAAGGCCGTCACGCCCGCGGATGCGCCTTAGAATACATCTCCCGCAGGCGCTGCGTCCCGAGATGGGTATATATCTGCGTGGTCGACAGGTTCTTGTGACCCAGAAGTTCCTGCACGCTCCGGAGATCCGCGCCGTTGTTCAAAAGATGGGTCGCGAAAGAATGCCTTATGGAATGAGGCGATATCTTCTGCTCTATACTGCATTTCTTGACGTATTTATCTATTATCCGTCGTACACTCCTGTCCGTGAGCCGTTTCCCTGACTTGTTGAGGAAAACCGCCCTGCACACGGCTGTCGGGATCGTTCTTTTCTCCTGTAAGTATCTCCTTATCCACCTCTGCGCTTCCTGGCCCAGAAGCGTTATCCTTTCCTTTTTGCCCTTGCCTCTCACTTTAGCCAGTCCCGCTATAAGATCAATGTCATCGTCATTAAGCCCGACGAGTTCACTCACGCGCATGCCGGTAGAATACAGCGCCTCAAGTATGGCCCGGTCCCTTATCCCCCTCACAGTATCGGTCTCCGGCGAGGTTATCAGTTTCTCCAGGCCCTCCTCGTCCAGGAATACCGGAAGCTGCCTGTCCAGTTTAGGCGTGAATATACCTTCCGCGGGATTGGACGTTATGTACTTTTCCCTGGACAAAAAACGGAAGAACGACCTTATTGCCCCCAGTTTCCGCACAATAGTGCGTTTAGCGCATCCCCTGCCCTTGAGTTCCGCCAGGAAACTCCGAAGGTCCAGATGATTAACGCTGCCGGGGTCCTTGCCCTCCAGGAACGAGGCCAGCTCCTTAAGGTCGGTCCTGTAATTACGCAATGTGTGCGTGGAATAGTTCTTTTCGACCTCGATATACTTGGAGAACTTATCGATGAACCTGTCCATATCACGCCTCTTCTGGGGACTCAGGGGTCTGGTCCTGGTCGGTCTCCCCGGACGGAAGCCTTCTGGTGGTGAAAGTGCACTTCGGATAGTTCGTGCACCCGTAGAATACGCCTCTTACGGATTTACGTTCTACAAGCTCTCCATCGCATCCTTCACTCGGGCATTTCACTCCGGTCGTTATCGACTTGGAGTGTTTACACGCGGGGAAACCCGAACAGCTCATGAACCGCCCTCGCCGACCCCATTTTACCACCATGGGTTTGCCGCATTTCTCGCACACCTCATCGGTCTCCACCACATGTTTCTTAACGTTCTTCATCCTTGTTTTGGCCTCGGCCAAACGTCCTTCGAAAGAGCTGTAGAACTCGCGTACTACCTTTATCCACTCTTCGCTACCCTCTTCGATATAATCCAGCTCATTCTCCATGTTGGCCGTGAACTCGTAATCGACTATGTTCGGGAAATTATCCAGGAGCAGTTTGTTGACCAGTTCTCCAAGCTCCGTGGGCTGGAGGCTCTTACTGACCCTCTTGATATAATTGCGCCCTATTATCGTCTTGATTATAGGGGCGTACGTTGACGGCCTGCCGATACCTTTTTCCTCCATCATTTTGACAAGGGAAGCGTCGGTATATCTGGCCGGAGGTTTAGTGAAATGCTGTTCCGGGACAAGTTCCACAAGCTCGGTCTCCTCCCCGATATTCAGTTCAGGTATTTCCGGCGCCTCGGACGCATAGTCCCTGTCCTCTATGTATACCTTCAGGAACCCGTCGAACATAAGACGGGCTCCGCCGGCCCTGAACCTGTACTCCCCGGCATCTATATGTACCGTTAACACCGAATATACGGCGTTGGTCATCTGGCTGGAAAGGAATTTTTTCCAGATCAGGTTATAAAGCTTATATTCGTCTTCCGTAAGATACTTCCTGACCTCCACGGGATGCCGTAACGGCAAGGTAGGGCGGATGGCCTCGTGGGCCTCCTGGGCCCTTTTTTTCGCCTTATACTTAGGCGGTTCCTCCGGGCAATAATCGTTGCCGTATCTCGACAGGATAAGCTCTCTCACCGCGGATTGCGCGTCATCCGATATGCGTACGGAATCCGTCCTCATATAAGTAATAAGCCCGACGCTTCCTTCCTCCCCGAGCTCCACCCCTTCATAAAGGCTTTGTGCTACGCTCATGGTCTTGGAAGCCGAGAACCCGAGTTTATTAAAAGCCTCCTGCTGCAGGATAGATGTGGTGAACGGCGAACGGGGATAACTTTTCTTGTCTTTCCTGCTCACTTCTTTTACGACAAAACGCTCGTTCTCCAGCTGGGCGGTTATTTCGTCCATACGCGGTTTTTCGTGTACGGATATCTTCTCGCCTTTATATTTGACAAGCTTGGCCTTGAATACCGGGTCTTTCCCGTCCGTTTCGCCGTTTTTTTTCAGGACCGCGTCCAGGCTCCAGTATTCCTGGGGCTTGAACCGCCTTATCTCCTCTTCGCGTTCGCATACCAGCCTTACCGCCACGGACTGCACCCTGCCCGCGCTAAGGCCCCTCGTTATCTTCTCCCACAAAAGGGGGCTCAAGGAATATCCGACTATCCTGTCCAACACCCTCCTGGCCTGCTGTGCGTTGACCTTGTTCATGTCTATCGTCCGGGGCTCATTGAAAGCTCCCTGCACGGCCTTGGCCGTTATCTCTTCGAAGCTTACCCTATGTATATCCTTGGTGATCTTCTTATCCGCGTCCAAGAGGTTCTTAAGGTGCCAACAGATGGCCTCACCTTCGCGGTCAGGGTCAGCCGCGAGGTATACGGCGGTCACGCCCTTTGCTTCTTTCTTGATGTTCTTAAGGTATTTTTCCCGGCCCTTCATCACGGAATATTCTGGCTTGAAATTATCCTTAAAATCCACGCCCATCCTTGAAAGCGGAAGATCGACTATATGACCCATACTGGCCACGACCTTATATGCCTTTCCAAGTATCTTGTTTATGGTCTTCGACTTGGCGGGAGACTCGACCACGACAAGATATGAGTCCCCCTTTGGAGCGGCTTTGGCTTTTTTTCTGGTCGAAGCTTTTTTTGCTTTTCCCGGCATGAGATCCCCTTCCATGTATATTTATAACGTTCCCGTACAAACCCTGAAGAACCTGCCTGGCAGTTGCTCTACAAGGCCTTCCATCTCCATTCTCAAAAGTGTTTCCGAAAGGTCCTGGACCCGCACACCAGAGCCCGCGGCTATATCATCCACGTGCACGCTCCCCTTGCCGGAAAGCGCTTTCATAATAGACCCTCCACATGCGCTCGATACGCAAGGTCCGACAGCTCTATCCACCGGGACCGGCCGGAAGCATTTCCCGGAGGGAAGGCCGGGCCATATTTCCTCTATTACATCGCCCACGTCAGATACGAGCTTCGCCCCGTTCCTGATAAGGGAGTTGGTCCCGACACTACAGGGTGAATCCGCCCTTCCCGGCACAGCGAACACCTCTCTTCCTTCCTCAAGCGCCAGTGAAGCTGTTATCAAAGCCCCGCTCCTGGCGGCGGCCTCGACCACGACCACTCCCTTTGCCATCCCGCTTATCATCCTGTTCCGGCGTGGAAAGTTCCCCCTACGAACAGGGGCGTCCGACACGTATTCCGTGACCACCGCGCCCATGGCGGATATTTTATCCACCACGGCCTCGCTGCCGGAAGGGTACAAAGAACCGAAACCCGTCCCCATCACCGCGATGGTCCTTCCCCCAGCCCTTAACGCGCCCATATGAGCGGCGGTATCTATGCCTTTAGCCATACCGCTTATGACAGTTATGCCTGCCTCCGAAAGCCCGCGGGCGAGCTTTTCGGCCATCTGCATGCCATATATCGTGCAATTCCGCGAACCGACTATCGCCACGGAATTATCGTCAGCTTCCAGTATCTCCCCTTTATAGTACAACACAGGTGGCGCGTCATAGATATTACTGAGCGGCCCGGGATATTCGGCATCCTTTACGCACAGGGCCTTTATCCCTGAACCCTCCATGCGATCGAGTTCTTTAAGAAAAACCGTGTTCTCACGGGCCTTTCGGATGTCATCGGGCTCGGCCGCGGAGCGTGGTCCCAGGACGTAACGCATACGCGCGTCCCCGAGCGAAAATATCTCTCCCGGGTCTTTAAGTTCTTCCAGTATACGTGAGATCGCGACAGGGCCGATCCCGGGAGCCATGGAAAGCGCCATGATATCGTAGCATACCCGGCTCATGCCGGGGACAGGTCCGCGATTCACCCTGCGTCCTCCATTCTCGCGTCCAGCGAATCCTTTACCTCTTCCAGTATATCGTCAACGCTCCTGTCATCCGTATTTATATGTATATCGGCCTTTTCGTAAAAAGGCCTTCGGGCATCGAGAAGTTCCTTTATCCTCGCCACGGGATCAGGGACATTGAGAAGGGGCCGGTGCCCGTGCTTTTTCGTGCGTTCGTATATCGTATCCGCGTCCGCCCACAGGCAAAGGACCACGCCGCCATCTTTCAATACGCGCATATTATCCTCGTCCAGCACGACACCCCCGCCGGTGTCCACGACCTGTCCGCTCTTTTCCATCACATCGCTTACTATGTCCTTTTCCAGGCGGCGGAAATACGGTTCACCTTCATCACGGAATATATCCGTTATGGGGCGTCCTTCGCTGGAAACAATAAGATCGTCAATGCTGACATAACGCATACCGGTAATATGCGCCAGTTTTTTCGCCAGGGCTGTCTTCCCTGTGCCCATGAACCCGACAAAGACCACGTTCTTTTTCATGACATTACTTTCCGTACACCGTTCAGATGTTCTTTATGCCCTCGATATACGCTTTATAATTCCGGAGGACCTCTTCCATGGAATCCCCGCCGAATTTATCCATGATAGCCGCCGCAAGTTCAAACGCTATGACCGCCTCTCCGACGACACCGCACGCGGACACGGCGCATACATCCGACCTCTCGGTCGACGCCTTGGCTTTCTTCTTGCTGTAAATATCCATGGTATCGAGCGGGGAGGACAATGTGGCTATGGGTTTCATGAACCCTGTGACGACCACCATTTCTCCGTTGGACATCCCGCCTTCGATACCTCCGGCGTTATTGGTCATACGCACGAATTTTCCGGAAGAATTATCATAACTTATCGGGTCATGCACCTCTGAACCTTTCCTCAAGACATTCTCCACGCCTTTTCCGATGGAAACGGCTTTTACCGCGGGTATGGCGATCATGGCCCTGGCGATAGCGCCATCCAGCCTCCTGTCCCACTCGGCGTAGGACCCTAGTCCCGGAGGGACCCCGGTGGCCAGCACATCAAAAGTGCCGCCAAGTGTATCTCCCGCCTCTTTGCATGCATCGATCAAAGCGCACATCTTCTTTTCCGCGGACACATCGGCACACCTTAACACGGATACAGCCGGGTCCGTCCTCTCGCGTATATCCCCGAAACCCAGGCCTTCCGTCACGGCCATTACCCCCCCAATGGATGTAACGTGGCTTAGTATCTCTATCCCGAATTCCCTGAGGAACAGTTTGGACACCGCTCCTACCGCGACGCGCATGGCTGTTTCCCTCGCGCTGGCCCTTTCAAGCACGGACCTGGCGTCTTTGAGCGAATATTTCTGTATACCGGCCATGTCCGCGTGCCCCGGACGCGGGGTGAGCACATCAGCAAGCTCCTCTATCTTATGGTCCTGGTTAAGGATGATCATGCTTATGGGGCTACCTATGGTAAGACCTCTCCTCGTGCCCGATAGTATCTCGATCCGGGAAC
This sequence comes from Candidatus Omnitrophota bacterium, assembly GCA_028715965.1. Classification (NCBI taxonomy): domain Bacteria; kingdom Pseudomonadati; phylum Candidatus Omnitrophota; species Candidatus Omnitrophota bacterium. Next base: position 77,406 of record JAQUQS010000002.1, read on the forward strand.
CGTCATCCTCTATTTTCATCCGTCCGCCGCGACCATATCCATGCATCCGCTTTCTCATCTCATTGCGTATGAACGTATCGGCCTCACCGTCCAGCCTCAAGCCCGACGGCATACCGTCCATTATGGCTACCAGGCCTTTACCATGGGATTCCCCGGCGGTAATATATCTGAGCATACTTTCCTCCTATCCCGTACCTTGTGAAGATACGGTTCAGAAACCGAAATAGAACCCTATTATCCTCTCCCCGAATATAAGGCTAATGATCGCCGCAAGCGCCAGGTATGGCCCGTACGGGATTATGTCCTTCTTGAACTTGAACTTCATTATAAGCCCCGCCACCGACCCGAAAAAAGGCGCCATGAAGAACGTTACTATGACCAATTTCCATCCGAGAAAAGCGCCTATCATGGCCATTAATTTTACGTCGCCTCCCCCGAGGGCCTCTTTCCTGAATATAAGTTCCCCTATGACCCCCAAAAGGAACATGCTTCCGCCTCCCGCCAGTATTCCAAGGAGGGAATCAAAGAATGACCCGGCGTACGTCGCCGAACCGTCCAGTCTCAAGACGGTCATCAGGATAAGTCCGACGACCACTCCCGGCAGGCTGACAACATCGGGTATTTCCTGGTATTCTATGTCCACAAAGACCACGATTATGAGCATCGCGGAAAATATCCAGTAAACGAAGAACTCCGGGGTGAGGGAAAAGATGGAAAGAAGCCCCATACCCGTAAACGCGGTCAGGAGCTCCACTATAGCGTATCGCGGCGAGATCGGGTGGCCGCACCCGCGGCATTTCCTTCCAAGCGCCAGGTAGCTCAACACAGGGATGTTATCATACCACTTTATCTTTTCCTCGCAGAACGGGCACGCGGACGGAGGCCACACGATGGACCTGTTGAGCGGTATACGGTATATACATACGTTAAGGAAGCTTCCGAGTATAAGCCCGAAAAGGAAAACAGCCGGATATTCCATCAACTCCTCCCCAATTCCTTCATTAAAGCGTCTTTCATTATTTTCTTCGTCAAGATAAGGTCATCGTCATCTCCATCGGTCCATATGTTGAACGATAGGGCCGCCTGGTTGGAAAGCATACTCTCACCGTTGTACGCCCTGAGCCCCCGGGCCCTGGCCCTGGACACGAGTTCCGTCTGACGGGCATAAACAAGGTCGTATACGACAGCCCCGTCCCTTATGTCGTCCACGGGAAGAGGACATCTATCTCCCTCTTTGGTCCCAAGTGGTGTCGCGTTTATGACAAGATCACATTCGACTATCCTTGACGGGACATCTCCCGCGGAGGTTATCCCCGAGAACACTTCCGACATCCGTTCCATATGCCCGAGGTACCTGCCAAAATCCTCAGCCAGGCTTTCGACCCTTTCCTTGACCACGTCATATACATATATCCGGCTCGGTAGTACCATATGCGCCAGAAAAAGGCATATTGCCCTTCCGGCGCCGCCGGTTCCGGCTATGAATATCTTCCTTGCCGAGACCGGGTCGAAATCCGGGATGTCAGATATCGCGTCATAGAACCCCTGGACATCCGTGTTGAACCCCCTGAGCTTATCTCCTTCCACCTTGACCGTGTTGACCGCGCCTGTCACGGCGGCCCATTCGTGGAGAGGTTCGGGGTGTTTGGAGAACATCTGGATCATCTCCTTGAAATCCATTTTATACGGGACCGTGACGTTGAACCCTTTTATGTTGCCCGTAGGCGATATCACATCCTGGTAAAAGACCTCAAGATCGCTCTTTTCCACATCGAATATCCTGTATTCGGCGGGAATGTTAAAGTGCCTGAACGCCGCGTTATGCATGACAGGTGAAAGCGAATAACTTATCTTCCTGCCCAGAAGACCGTATATCATCTTGCCGTTACCGTTGCCATTACCGTTGTCGTTGTCCATGCGCCCCCCGCCAGTTAAAAAACCAAAGGGGCTGAGGCTTATTAGTTCGCCCCGGCCCCTTTTAAATCGGTATTGGATAGTTTATCATCCGCTCTCGATCCCGTTCTTTATTTGTGCTTTTTTCTTTTTTCTTTCACTGATAACTTTTTTTCCCTCAGCAAGTGCCGATTAACGGCGTTCATGAACGCGAGAACGCTCGCCTCTATGACATCCGTACTGGAAGCTCTGCCTATGACTATATCCCCTTTAAAGGAAAGCTTGATGCTGGCTTCGCCCAGGGCGTCCTTGCCGCTCGTTACGGCGTTCACCTTATAATCGATAAGGCGCCCCTTCAATCCCGTAGCTTTTTCTATGGTCTTGAAACACGCGTCTATCGGGCCGTCGCCCTTGGCCACGGCTTTTATCTTTTGTTTGTCTTTCTCCAGTTCAATAGCCGCTTCGGGTTCGGTGTTGTTCCCGCTGGTGACCCTGAAGTCTATCAGTTTATACGCCTCGGGTACCATGGCGAGCCCATCTTCCACTATCGTCGCGATATCCTCGTCGTATATCTTGCTCTTCTTGTCGGCAAGCTCCTTGAACCGCGCGAAGGCCTGGTCGAGTTCTTTCACCGACATGGAATACCCCAGGTCTTTAAGCCTCTCGCTGAAAGCGTGCCTGCCGGAAAGCTTGCCGAGTATGATCCTGCTACCCTTGAAGCCTACGTCCTGCGGACGTATTATCTCATACGTGATCCGCTTCTTCAGCACACCGTCCTGGTGTATGCCGGATTCGTGGCTGAAGGCGTTCTCTCCGATTATGGCCTTGTTGGGCTGCACCGGGATACCCGTCAGCTTGCTCACAAGTTTGCTGGTCTTATACAGTTCCCTGGTCTTGATATTGGTCGAAAGGCCCTTGAAAGCGCCCTTCTTCATCTTTATGGCCATCACTATTTCTTCAAGGGCGGCGTTCCCGGCCCTCTCCCCGAGTCCGTTCACCGTACACTCCACCTGTCTGGCGCCGTTCTGAACAGCTGCCAGTGAATTGCTGACCCCAAGACCCAGGTCGTTGTGACAATGCACGCTGATGACCGCGTCACCGATATTCGGGACGTTATCGTACAGGTACTTGATCACGCCACCGAACTCGGTAGGCACGGCGTATCCTACCGTATCAGGTATGTTCACCGTACTGGCCCCGGCCTTTATCACGGATCCTACCACCTGCGCCAGGAAATCCAGTTCCGTCCTGGACGCGTCCTCCGGGGAGAACTCCACGTCGTCGAACCTGCTGCGAGCGTATTTCACGGACTCGACCGCGATCTTCAGTATCTCTTCCTTTGCCTTGTTCAACTTATACTGCCTGTGTATCCTGGATGTCGCCAGGAACACATGGACCCGTCCCCTGCGGGCCTTTTTCAGGGCCTCATAGGCATCGTCTATATCGTTCTTGGTCGCCCGGGCAAGACCGCATATTACGGGACGGCGTACATGACGCGCTACCGTTCTTACCGCCTCAAGGTCTCCGGGACTGGTCCTGGGAAAACCTGCCTCGATCACATCGACACCAAGTTCTTCGAGTTGATACGCCAGTTTCAGTTTTTCATTGGCGTTCATGCTCGCGCCGGGGGTTTGTTCCCCGTCCCTTAAAGTAGTATCGAAGATAATGACCTTGTCGTCTTTTTTCATGTTCCCACCTTTATTGCCATATGCGCTATCGAACGTTGGATCGCTATAGATCCGTCCGGGACACTTGCCCGCCACACAGACCTACATCCAGGGCATCATGCCTCTCAGCTCTTTGCCCACCTTCTCTATCATATGGTTCTTTTCCTCTTCTGTTATCTTATTGTAGTTAGGACGCCCGTCCTTGTTCTCTTTTATCCATTCTTCGGCGAATTGGCCGCTCTGCACCTCTTTGAGTATCTTCTTCATCTCTTTGCGTGTTTCCTGGTTGATGACCCTTTTGCCTCTTGTTATGTCACCATATTCCGCGGTATCCGACACCCTTTTCCTCATACCGTATATGCCTTCACGGTAAATAAGGTCGGTTATGAGCTTAAGTTCGTGAAGGCACTCGAAATAAGCTATCTCCGGCTGATATCCGGCCTCGACCAAAGTATCAAAACCGGCTTTTATGAGTTCGGACGCGCCTCCGCACAGAACGGCCTGTTCTCCGAAAAGATCTGTCTCCGTCTCTTCTTTGAACGTGGTCTCTATTACACCGGCCCTGGTCCCGCCTATGGCTTTAGCGTACGCGAGGGCTTTGTCCCGGGCCTTTCCGCTATGGTCCTGATAGACCGCGATAAGACATGGAACACCCTTACCCTGCTCATACATTTCACGGACAAGCGCGCCGGGCCCTTTCGGGGCGACCATGTACACATCAACGTTCTTGGGCGGCACTATCTGCTTGAAATGTATATTGAACCCGTGCGAGAACACCAGGGAATTACCCTCCTGGAGGTTCTTTTCTATGGTCGTGGTATAGACCATGGCCTGGACATGGTCCTGCGTAAGCACCTGGATCACATCAGCCTGTTTGGCCGCCTCATTGGACGAATACACCGTGAAACCGTCCTTTACCGCCTGCGTGTGGTTAGGCGTTCCTTCAAGCTCGCTCACCAGGACCTCTACCCCACTGTCCCTCAGGTTCAGGGCCTGACCTCGCCCCTGTATACCATACCCTATTATCGCTACCTTAAGATCCTTGATGTTGTTCATGTCAGCGTCTTTGTCATAATACATCTTCGCCATCTCTCTCCTCCTTTTATGCCCTATGGCCTCCACCTTCCAGGGACGCGCTCAACACTGATATACACGCCCGCGGCAGGTCATTTTTACACATTTTCCATGTCCGACTGTAAAGCTATCTTTCCCGTACGTACTATTTCCACTATCCCGTAAGGCCTCAGGAGCTCGACAAGAGCCCCCACCTTATGCGCATCGCCTGATTCCTCGACAGTAAGGGTCTTCCTGCCTATATCTATGATCTCGGCTCCGGTGGAGTCGACCACCTGCACTATCTTCTCCCTTACACCGGTATTCTCCGCTTTTACTTTTATCAATATGAGCTCGCGATCGACATATTTCCCGCCGGTAAGGTCCTGTACCCTTATGACGTCTATGAGCTTATTGAGCTGCTTTTTGACCTGCTCGAGTATCTTTTCATCCGCGTCCACCACTATGGTCATACGGGACGTGTCCGGGTCCTCGGTCTCCCCTACCGCCAGTGAATCAATGTTGAACCCACGGGCGGAAAAAAGACCCGCCACCCGGGCCAACACACCGAACTTGTTCTCGACAAGCGCCGAGATAATGAATCTGGGCATTTCTTTTCTCCTGCTTTTTTGTTAGGCCAGACCATGCAACATATTGCTTATGGTCTCCCCGGCCGGGACCATCGGGAAAACGTTCTCTTCCCGCTCGATAATGAAATCCATTATCACGGGTCCCTTTTCCTTAAGCGCTTCTTTTATCGCTTTTTTCACGTTCTTTTTCTCTGAAATCCTTATACCTTTAGCGCCATAGCTTTCCGCCAGTTTGACGAAATCGGGGCATACGGTCGCCGCCTTTTCCGACAGCACCGTCCATGCGTATCTTTTGTCATAGAACAGTTCCTGCCACTGCCGGACCATACCGAGATATCCGTTGTTCAATATGGCTATCTTGACCGGTATCTTCTCGATAACGGCCATAGCGAGTTCCTGGATGTTCATCTGGATACTGCCGTCACCGGCTATATCAAAAACGATATGGTCGGGTTTCCCTACCTGCGCGCCTATGGCCGCGGGGAACCCGAATCCCATCGTCCCGAGACCGCCGGAAGATATCCAGGTCCGCGGTTTCGTGTATGTATAATGTTGCGCCGCCCACATCTGGTTCTGCCCGACCTCCGTAGCGATTATGACATCCTTATCTTTCGTGATCTCACATATCTGCTCGATGATATACTGGGGCCGGAGCTTGTCATCGTTCTTGTATTTAAGCGGGAAATCCCTCTTCCACTCCGCTATCTTGCCTCTCCACGCGGCATAATCACCCTTCCTGGCATGCGCGTTAAGTTCCTTAAGAACAAGCCGCGCGTCGCCGATTATGGGGATATCTACACTGACGTTCTTGCTCACGCTGGACGGATCTATATCTATGTGCGCAATGGTCGCGTTCGGGGCGAACGTATCTATACGACCCGTGACACGGTCATCGAACCTCGCTCCGACCGCTATGATAAGGTCCGCCTCCTGCACAGCAAGGTTAGCGTAAGCCGTCCCGTGCATACCCAGCATACCGAGGCTGAGCGGATCATCCCCGGGGAATGCCCCCAGGCCCATCATCGTGGTAGTGACCGGTATTTCCATCTTCCTGGCCAATTTCGTGATCTCTACATTCGCCCCATCCGAGAGGACGATGCCGCCACCCGCATATATCAGCGGTTTCTTGCTCCTGGTCATGGTCTTAGCCAGTTTTTTTATCTGGCCGATATGCCCTTTATACGTCGGCTTGTATCCTTTCAGGTCCACCGTTTTCGGATACCTGAATTCGGCCTGCTGAAGCTGCACATCCACAGGAAGATCTATGAGCACCGGACCGGGGCGACCCGTCCGCGCTATATGGAAAGCTTCCTTGACCACCTTTGCCAGTTCGTTGACATCCTTTACAAGATAGTTATGTTTTGTTATCGGACGCGTTATGCCGACCATATCGGCTTCCTGAAAAGCGTCATTACCGATAAGCGCGCACTTGACCTGGCCGGTTATCGCGACTATCGGTATGGAATCCATATGTGCCGTAGCTATACCCGTAACAAGGTTAGTGGCTCCAGGCCCCGAAGTGGCCACGCAAACGCCTACTTCCCCGGTAGCGCGAGCGTATCCGTCAGCGGCATGTACAGCTCCCTGCTCATGTCGCGTGAGATGGAAGGTTATGTCCTTATTCCCGAACATCTTATCCGCAAGCGGGATGACAGATCCGCCGGGATAACCGAAAATATGCTTCACACCTTCTTCAACTAGACTTTTAATAAGTATCTCAGCCCCGGTCACCTTAGACATCTCTTCTCCTAATATTAATAGTTATTTCCTATTTATATATATAAAAAAACACGCATAGCTATGCGTTTAATAAGTATAACACAACGAAAACCTTTGTCAAGATTATGCTTATAGGCACCCGGAAAGGCGCCCGGGCGGCATACATATCAGTATAGACAACTTTTCCGGGAGGACCACTGCATATGATATCCGGATATAACCGCCGGTAGCCGGCGGAGCATCTTTAACTTTGATCTATATATATGCGCGGCACACGATCGGTGACGGAAGCAAGTATCTCATACGGTATGGTCCCGGAATGTTTGGCGATCTTTTCTATCGGTATTTCCGAGAAACCCTGCCTTCCGATAAGAACGACCTCATCCCCGACCTGCACTCCCCCTATATCACCCACATCCAGCATGGTCTGGTCCATGGTCACGATACCGACAACTTTCACGAATTTGCCCTTGATCAGGGCTTCCGCCTTGTTGGAAAGTATCCTTCCGTATCCATCCGCGTAACCTATCGGGATGGTCGCTATCTTGGTCTCCTTCTGGGTTATATAAGTACGTCCATAGCTTATGGAACGACCAACGGGCGCGTCTTTTAGATATACGATCTTCGTTTTAAGGCTCATCACCGGACGCAGCTTGAAACTTTTCCGGAAAGCTTCTTTAGGATATACGCCATAAAGCAATATCCCGGTCCTCACCAGATTGAGGTGCGATCTCTTCCAGTCGACCACCGCTACGCTATTGGCGGCGTGTTTATACCTGACATTGATACCCGCCGCCTCGATCCCGGAAAGCACTTTCTCGAAACTTTCTATCTGCATTGTCGTGAACACCTTATCCCGCGCCGCGGACGAGAAATGCGTATATATGCCTTCGAGCTCTATGGACCCTTCTTCCCTGACATTTTTTATGAACTCCACGGCTTCCTCGTGCCACACTCCTATTCTTCCCATCCCGGTGTCGACCTCTATATGCACTTTGGGCCTCACACCCGTTCCCGCGGCGATATCCTTCAACAGGGAAAGTACGCCCAGATCGCATAATGTGACCGTTAGATCGTTCTTTACCGCTATGACCGCCTCTTCCCTCAGTATCGACCCCATTACCAGGACAGGCACCGTCATCCCGGCCTTCCTTATCCTCAGGCCCTCGTCTACCGTGGCCACGCCAAGATAGTTTATCCCGGCATCGACCAACGCGCGACTGGTCTCGACTATCCCGTGTCCGTATGCGTTAGCTTTTACTACCGCCATTATCGCGGTGTCCTTGTCCACAAGCTTACGTATACTCGCGAGGTTCCACCTGAGCGCCCTTAGGTCTATCTCCGCCCATGTAGGTCTGTAACTTTTCCTCTCCATCGTCATGCTATTCACCTTTTTTCAGGGTAATATTGCATTCTTTCGCGTGCAGATACATGGGGTCCACATCTTCGGGTGGATCGAACTCGCCAGCAGCCGCCTTTGCCGCCCCCATCTCTCCGATATGTATAGCTTTGGGATACCAGTCCGCGTCCGGCGACACGTCCTTTATCCCGTTACTATCCAATATATCCCGGTATTTCTCCACGGCATCACCGTAAATGAATACATCCTTATCCACCGTACGGAGAACATCCTCCGCTTTCGCCAGAAGATACCCGGTCACCCTGGTGGACGCGGTGTTTTTCCTTTCATACAAAGCCGTATACACCTTTTCTTTCCTGGCGTCCAGGAAAGGCATTATTTTCTTCTTGCCGGACGGAGCGTTCATCGCGATAGCGTCCATACTGGACACACCGGCTATCTTTATACCGATCGCGGCTGCCAGGCCTTTTGCCGTTGATATGGCTATGCGAAGCCCGGTGAAAGAACCGGGCCCCAGCCCAACGCTCACCAGTTCCACATCCCTTATGTTCCATCCGGACGAGGCCAGTATATCCTTTATGCAGGGTACCAGTATCTCGCTGTGTTTAATACCAACGTCCTCGTGCATGGAGGAGACCACTTTCGCGCCCTCCATGAGCGCAATACTAAGGAACTTGGTGGATGTGTCAAAAGCTATTTGCCGCATATCTCCTCTATCCTGCGAGCGGGGAATTTGCCCGAAACCTTAAAAGTGAACCGCCGTCCTTCCGTGCCGGCATGTTCTATCAGTATCTCCAGCCTGTCCTCGGGAAGCAGGCCCGGGATCTTATCCGCCCATTCCACCACGGTTATGCCGTCACCATAAAAATAACTTTCATAATCAAGCGTATCGACAAGCGCGTCTTCTTCCAGCCTGTACACGTCAAAATGGTAAAGCGCCGTCCGCCCGTAATATTCTTTCATTATGACGAACGTAGGACTGTTGACATAAACATACCCATCCACTCCAAGCCCTTTGGCCAGCCCCTTAACGAACATGGTCTTGCCGGCACCCAACTCTCCCGTAAGCGCGATGAAGTCCCCTTTTTCGAGGACGGACCCTATGCGCGAACCCAGTTCTATGGTATCTTCCGGCGTCTGTGTCTGTCTGGTATACATGAACCCCGCCTTCACGGCCCTTTCTAGATATGCCGGTACCCTTCCATGGCAAGAGGCGAGAAACCGCCCTTATCATCCTTTACGCGCATACCTTCTTTTTTCGCGACCACGCGCCCTATCCTGAAAACACGGCAATTGCCGTATTTCCCCTTTTTCCCGGCCTCCAGTCTGGCCGCGTCATTTTCGGGCACGGTGAACAGCAGCTCAAAACTTTCCCCGTAATACAACGCGTCGGCCAGGTCCAGTCCAGCGGATAACGGTATATCTTTTCCGTCCAGGACCACCCCCACGCCGCTTTCCGCGCATATCCTGCCCATATCCATGGCTATTCCGTCGGAGGTATCTATCATGGCGGTCACCCCGCAAACGGATGTTATGGCCCTGGCTTCTTTGACCCGTGGAATAAAGTCAAGATGCGTCCTCCTGCCGTTCCTGACCGGTCCGGTTATCATCACAACGTCACCTTTACGCGCGCCGGAACGCAAGGTCAATCTTTCTTTTTCCACCTCGCCCAGTATCGACACATCTATAACAAGCCTGCCTGCCCGGTTAGTATCCCCGCCAAGCACGATCACTCCATATTCCTTACACATATCCAGTATACCGTCGTATAAAAGGTCCAACGATCGGGCGGTGGTCCCGCGTGGTATCCCCAGGCTAACAAGCACATATTTAGGGATCCCGCCCATTGCCGCTATATCGCTAAGGTTCACCGCTACGGCCTTCCTGCCGGCCTTTCCGTAACCGCACTCCCTCAAACGGAAGTGCGTACCGTCGACGAGCATGTCCGCCGCCCATAGGATATACTTCCCATCATGTCCCTCGATCACGGCGCAATCGTCACCGATGCCGGCGCGGATACCGCGAGGCGGCCTGCCCGCGCGGGAACGTATACGCTCTATGAACGCGAGTTCTTTCATGCTTTACCCGGCTTTTTTTCGCGGCCCGCCGCCAGTGTTCTTTTTATCTTTTCGGCGTCTGGTCTCTTTATCAGGCCCAGTTCCGTTATTATCGCCGTTATAAGCTTTGCGGGGGTCACATCGAACGACGGATTATGGACATCTATACCCGGAACAGATATATGTTTTCCGCATATTTTCCTCACTTCGTCCGGATGCCGCTGTTCTATCTTTATCCCCCTGCCGGTCCTTGTGGACAGGTCGAAAGTAGATGCCGGCGCGGCGACATAGAACGGCACTTTATGATAAGCGCAAAGTACCGCAAGATTATACGTCCCTATCTTGTTGGCCGTATCACCGTTAGCCGCTATCCGGTCGGCGCCGACAATGACCGCGTCTATCTCTCCGGTCGCCATGACGGACGCAGCCATATTATCCGTTATAAGCACGGCCGGGATACCGGCACTCGTGAGTTCCCACGCGGTAAGCCGTGCCCCCTGGAGCACCGGACGCGTCTCATCGACGTAGACCTTCTTTATCCTGCCCTTGGAGGAATACATCACTCCCAGGGCAGTGCCATATGATGCCGTGGCAAGTCCACCGGCGTTACAATGCGTAAGAAGCGTTGACCCACGGCGTATAAGGACCGCCCCGTTCCTGCCTAACGCCCGGCAGATCCGGTCATCTTCCCGCAATATATCGTGCGCCTCTTTCAGCAGCATCTTTTTTATCGTCCCGACCCCGCGGCCGCTGTTCCTGACGGCCACTCGCTCCATACGCTCAAGCGCCCAGAAAAGGTTCCTGGCCGTAGGCCTGGACCCGGCAAGTTCGGCCACCGCTTTTTTCACATCTTTAAGGAAACCCTCCCCGCTTGACGCCTTACTTCCCCTAACGCCAAGGTATACGCCGTAAGCTCCCGCCACACCTATGGCTGGGGCCCCCCTGACTTTCATCTTCGTTATCGCTTCATATATGTCTTTCAGCGTTCCGCATCTAACATAACGCAATCGAGCGGGCAGAAGCCTCTGGTCCACCAACTCCACATTCCCGTTCTTCCATCGTATGGTCTCAACACACATCCCTGTCCCCTTCACTTCCCCCCCTCGTCACACTCCAAGGCTCCTGACCACGAACACCAGAAGCAGCATCACCAGGTTATGCGTAATATGCACGGTTATCGACGGTATGATGGATCCTGTCCTCTCATACAGGTATGACAATAGCATACCCAGGGCCAGTATGGGCAACAGCCCCACGAGGTGCGCGTGTAATACCGAAAATATCGACGCCGTGACCAGCATCGACGGCAACATACCGAACCTGTTCCTCAAGGCGCTGTACATGAACCCCCGGAAGAACACCTCTTCCGCCACCGGGCCGAACACAGCCGCGAAGACCACCGTGAACCAGAGGATGTAATCGGCCTTCTCCTCCAGGAAAAGCTCTACAATGGGCTGTACCGGCGGCTGGTATCCGGTGATCTTCACCACAACATAAGTTATCATGATCACGACAACAAGTACCGGCAGCAAAGCGACATACCCTGCCAGCCCGTACATCACGGAAACGAACCCATGGCCCGGGGATAACCCGATGGAATCCATCGCCTGGCCGTATTTCTTCCGGATAAAACAATATATGACACCTATCCCGATGATGTTCATGGCGAAGGTATCGAACACCATGCGGAAGTTCTCGTTGGCCAGTACCGGCAGCCATCTCGACAAAAAGCCCAGAAGGATCACTATGGCATATCCCGACGACAGGAATATAAGACCTACCCGCAGGATATCCGATATAGCCCATTTCGCGCGGGGCCTTCCCATGATCTCGATGTCGACCGCCTCGCCCCTGGCCTTCCTGGACAATAAATAGACATCAAGAACAACACCTATGAGTATTATCACCATTATTAAGAGGTTGAGACTGGCGATGAACAGGAAAAGATGCGGGTTATCCCCCGCCAGCGTTTCCAGTTTCCGCTGTCTTTCCTCAACTTCCGCGTCGTCGAAGATACCCTTCTGCCGGGTGGACGACACATCAGCCCCTTCGCTTTCCGCGGGAGCATAAGCCTCTTCAGCCGTCGCGGCCGGGCCCTGCCGGTCCTTTCCCAAAAAGACCAGGATATTGACGGAAAGTATGAACAGGACAAGCAGCACATAGATCCTGTTCTTTCTTATGGCCTCGATCATGCGGGGCATCATGTCATCCTACTACGTTCATTCTTCTCAATCTGAATCTCGCGCCATGTTCCCCGGCTATACGCCGGCAGGCGCCCACCTCTTCCTCACTTATCACATCCACGCACGTAAGCTCCACTTCCAGGCCTTCGGCCAGGCATTCGTCCGCGAATTCCAGAATGGCCCGGTATGTCCCATCCCCAAAAACAGGTTCGCACAACTTCACGTATGTTCCGGCATCGGGCGCGTTAAGGCTTATGGACACCGAGTCCACCAGGCCCTTGAGTTCCGGGGCTATCTTCCTTGAATTTATCAGGTCTCCCTCCCCGTTGGTGTTCAGCCTTACCTTCTTGCCTTTTTTCTTTATCTCCGCGGCCACATCCTTGATCACATCCAGCCTCAAAGTAGGCTCGCCGTACCCGCAAAAAACTATCTCATCGTACCCGGAAATATCACCCATGGCGCTTATCACCTCTTCCGCGGGCGGTTCCGACGGAAGAGCGAGCTTGTGCCCTTTTACATAATCGGAATACTGCCGGGTGCAGAACGAACACCGGTTAGTACACCGGTTCGTTATGTTCAGGTAAAGGGATCCTCTTATTGGATAGGCTATGGAAAAACTCTCCTCCAGGCCAAGTCCGAACAAGCTGTTGGCGTTATGCGATGTTATCCTGGCCATATCAAAGGCGGTATGTCCGTATATTTCGGCATATACGTCGACAAGATACCTGACGTTCGCGGGTTCGTTCCTCTTTCCCCTGTGCGGGACTGGAGTGATATACGGCGCGTCCGTTTCCAGTAAAAGCCTGTCCATGGGGACCACTTCTATGGCCTCGCGTGCCCCTCCATTTCCCGGGAACGTTATATACCCCGCGAAAGAGACATGTAGCCCGAGGGAAAGAAATCCCCTGAGGACATCGATCTCCTCCGAAAAGCAATGCACTACCCCGCCGGCGGCCGGCATCCCCTCAGACCTCACCATCTCCAGCAGTTCCCTCCCGGCGGCACGACTGTGCAGTATCACGGGCCTTTCATACTCCCTGGCCAGGTCAAGACACTCTGACAGAAGCTTCCTCTGGGCTTCCGGCGACGAATAGTGCCTGTAGTTATCCAGGCCTATCTCTCCTATCGCCACTATCTTGGCCTTATTGCCCAGGAGTTCACGCAGGCCGGATATATCATTCGCGGTATATTTGTCCGCGTCATGCGGGTGTATCCCGACCGCGCAGTATATATCGTCGTGCTCAGAGGCAAGCTTGACGGCCTTCCTCGAGCTTTCAAGGTTTATTCCCGGGACCACCATCCTTACCACTCCGGATCCAGCCGCTCTCGCGATAACGGCTTCCAGGTCGTCCTTGTATTCGGGAAGGTCAAGATGGCAATGCGTATCAACCAGTCTCATCTTATCATGCGGCCACCGCCGAATTTCACCCCTTCCTTCAGTAAAAGTTCTTTCTTTCGGGCCACGCCGGACGCGTACCCCCCTATACAGCCGTCGGACCTTATCACCCTGTGGCACGGTACCATGGGAGCGTACGGGTTCGCCGAAAGCGCCCCCCCTACGGCCCGCGTGGCCTTGGGCGATCCTATCCTGCGAGCCACCCACGAATAGGACCGGACCTCCCCGGCCGGTATGTCCATGATAGCCGTAAGCACTTTTTTCTGGAATCCGGTAAGGTAGTTATTATTCTTTATTTTGGCTATATATCCGGTACGACCGTGCGCCATGGGTTTTATTTTATCCTCATAAAAAGCGGTTCGCCTTTCGCGACCTTGACACCCGCCAGCTTGTCCGGTTCCCACTTATCGTATACGGACGGTGAGATATCAGCTTTTATGTCGTCCCCCGCGCCAAGCTGCCGCCACATCTTATCCGCGGTTGCCGGCATGAAAGGCGCGATAGCTATGGCGGTCACGCGAAGCGCCTCCACAAGGTCCGCCATTATAAGTTTTATGGCCTCCATATTTCCCTGTTTGGAATAGTTCCACGGCGCGGACGCCTCGATATATTTATTAGCGCGTCCCACTACGGTCTGCATGACCGTTTCCAGCGCTTCCTGGAGAAGCAGGTCACGCGACAGCATTTTCCCTTTCACGAGCGGTAATATCCCCTTTATCCCGGACCTTAGCTCATTGCTGCGCGCGAGTTGCGCGGGGTCACCCGGGTCCCGTGGCGCCGCCGGCACTACACCGTCGAAATATTTCTCGACCATGGTAAGAGTACGGTTAAGGAGGTTCCCCAGGTCATTGGCCAGGTCACTGTTGTACGTGGCAATGAACGCGTCCTCACTGAAAGACCCGTCCATACCCAGTTTCACGGCCTTTATCAGGAAATACCTCAATGGGTCCACACCGTATTTCTCGATGAACGCGAGCGGATCGACCACATTGCCTTTGGACTTTGACATTTTGTCGGCGCCCATTTTCCACCATCCATGCGCGAACACGGTCTTCGGCAGCTCAAGCCCCATAGCCTTCAACATTATCGGCCAATACACAGCATGGTGGCGAATTATGTCCTTCGCGATCAGATGGAAGTTCGCGGGCCAGAACCTCTCCCGCTCCCTGCCCGAGGCGCCTATCCCCGATACATAGTTGAGCAGGGCATCGAACCACACATACACCACGTATCCCTTATCGAAAGGAAGTTCTATCCCCCAGGACATGCGTTCCTTGGGACGGGATATGCAAAGATCCGTTAATTCCTCCCTCAGGAAACCCAGGACCTCGTTCCTGCGGAATTCCGGCATTATGAATGTCGGGTGCTCATTTATATATTCCAAGAGCCATTCACGGTATTTGCCCATCTTGAAAAAATAATTCTTTTCTTTTATCCTGCCCAGCGGCCTATTGCATTCGGGGCATACGCCGTTCTCGGCCTGTGTATCGGTCCAGAACGTCTCACACGGCGTACAGAACCATCCGTCATACTCGCCTTCCTCTATCTCCCCTTTGTCCCACAATCCCTGGAGCATGTCCTGCACGAGTTTCCCGTGACCCGGATCCGTGGTACGGATAAAATAGTCATTACTTACGTTCAATGACCCCCACGCCTCCCGGAACTTCACGACTATGGAATCCACGAATTCTTTCTCATGGCCCTTTTCCCCGTATTTCGCCAGGCTTACTTCCTCTATTTTCTCACCATACTCATCCGTACCCGTCAGGAAGAATACATCCTCTCCGAGTATCCTGTGGAACCGGGCCAGGGTATCGGCCACTACCTGGGTATAAGCGTGCCCTATATGCGGTTTCGCGTTAACATAATAGATCGGTGTAGTCACATAAAAAGTGCCGGACATTTTACTTCCCTTCTCCTTTTCTTTCCCTGCGAGAGTTCCTATCCCTTTTTCCTTTGTTCTCTTTCTCTCCGGCAGTGGTGTTCCTGTCCCTTTTTCCTTTGTTCTCTTTCTCTCCTGCGGGGGCGTTCCTGTCTTTTTCTCTTTCCCTTTTCACCTGGTCAGCCCTGACATCGCGTATGATACCGTTCTCAAGCGATACGGTAACGGACCGCTGGAGCGGATTGACCGTTATCACCTTCCCTCTCCCGAACTCCGTATCTACTTCTTTTCCCGCCTTGGGCAGCCCCTTGGCGCACTCCTTATAGCACTCATGCTCATACGCCAGGCAACACATCAGCCTGCCGCAGAGACCGGATATCTTGGACGGGTTAAGCGGCAGGTTCTGTACTTTCGCCATCCTTATGGTCACCGGCTCAAAATCCTTCAGGAAGGATTTGCAGCACAACTCCCGTCCACACGGCCCGCACCCACCCAGCATACGGGCTTCATCCCTCACGCCTATCTGTTTGAGCTCTATGCGCACCCGGAAAATACTCGCCAGGTTCTTCACGAGCTCCCTGAAATCCACCCTGCTTTCCGAAGTGAAATAAAAAATTATCTTGGACCTGTCGAATGAATATTCCGCGCCGACCAGCTTCATGGGCAGATTATGCTCACGTATCTTGTTCTCGCATATGTTCAAAAGGTCCTTGGTCTTTTCCCTGTTCTTGGCGATCTGTTCCTCATCCCACGGATTGGCCTTGCGTATGACCTTGCGTAACGGTTGCTCGAGCGACGAGATATCCTCGACGTTCTCATTGGGACAAACTATCTCGCCGTAATCCAGGCCACGATCCGCCTCTACTATCACCCGGTCCCCCGATTCGAACTTCATACCGTTAGAGATAAAGACCTTGATCTCACCGGCTTCCCTTAACTGTACCTGTACTATATCATGCATCAGTAAATCCTCCCGAAGATGAAGCTCCACGTGTATACCCGTGGCTCCTAAATTATCCTCTTTCGCCTACTCTCTGTATACTATCCAGCTACGGAGGATCATCCGCCGTTCCAACTTATAGCGAGATCCGCCGAAGCAATAGTCTCGCGAAGGCGGATAAACACCGTACGGCCTTTTCCATAGACCGTCGGTCGGTTATCGATCTGTCCATCACTGGCCCGAAGGCCGATATTACCCCTTCACCATACCCGGCAAGACCTGTGCCGCTATTTTCGGGTTGGCGTTCCCCATAAGGGCCCTGCGCACATTTACAAGACGTGCCATAAGAGCGTAAAGCTTGTCGGGCGAACTTTTCCCGAACATGGACATGAGTTCCCCGGCTGAAAGAGCTGTATCGGTCATCCTGCTCTCCGCGCCGCTGACGACAAGTGCCGTATCCCTGACAAGCATGAGGACAAGCTCGATGTCTTCCGCCATCTGGAGCTTGTCCTCGACATCCCAATTCATGCACCAGACGTTCTCTCCGGCCGCTATATCCTTAAGCAGTCTCATGACATCTTCCCGCCTCGCGACCACTCCCGTACGCGCTATTTCCAGGGCTTTTCCGGGCGACCCCTGGGAAAACCCGGCGAGAAAGGACAATTCACTTTCCCCTGTACCGTCAAGCTTGGAAGATATCACTTCTTTCGCGACGGGAATAGGCAGAGAGAAGAACCTTACCTCGCTGCACCTGGATACTACCGTGCGAGGCAATAGTTCCTTCTTATCCGTTATCAGGATAAGCATCGACCCGCCCGGCGGTTCCTCCAGTATCTTCAGCAGGGCATTAGCCGCGGATACCGTCAAAAGATGGGCGTCCTCTATCACACACACACTGGAGACGGCTTCAAAAGGCTTGAGATTGAGCTTTTCCCGCGCCTGGCGTACCTCTTCTATCTTTATGGCTTTACCTTTTTCCGGCTTGATCCACAATACATCCGGATGTTCAAGCGCCTCTACACGCCTGCATGTCGGGCATACGTCACAAGCTCTAGCCTCTTCAGGCTTTCCCGGGCACATTATCGCCCTGATAAAAGCCCTTGCGCATGAGGATCTTCCCACGCCATCCGGTCCGGTAAAAAGATAGCTTGATGAGACCCGTCCCGCCGCGAGGCATCTGGTTAGGTATTTTATGGCGTTAGTCTGTCCCTTTATATCCGCGAATGACAGCATATACTTCTTCCCTGACCTTCCGGTAAATATCTTCTATATCACCTGAGGCATCCACGACCTTTATCCTTTCCCTGTTACGGGATGCTATTTCAAGATACCCCGTTCTTACTTTCTCGTGGAATTCCAGGCTCCTTTTCTCCACCCTGTCAGCCGACCTAGTGTTCGAGGCCCTCCTCAGGCCGGTCGCCACTTCTATATCAAGTATGACCGTAAGGTCAGGGATCATCCCGCCCGTAGCCGCCAGGTCTATCGTACTGATAAGGTCCCTGGACATACCCAACCCGTATCCCTGGTAGGCCATGGTAGCAGTATTGAACCTGTCGCAAAGCACTATCCTGCCGGCCTTGATCGCCGGTCCTATCACCTCGATAACATGTTGCGCTCGGTCGGCCTCAAAAAGAAAGAGTTCCGACTCGGGAGAAAGCGCCACCTCGTCCTTCATAAGGAGTATTTCCCTTATCTTTCCACCCAGGCCGGTACTCCCGGGCTCCGCGGTGTGTACAACGTCGTATCCGTCAGAGACAAGCTCCTCGGCAAGACGACAGGAATGTGTACTTTTTCCGCTGCCTTCCGGCCCCTCAAATGTTATAAAAACGCCTTTTTTCATTTTTTTCTCCATACGGGCCCATCGGGCGTATCCTCGACCACGATACCCATGCCGTTCAACCTGTCCCTTATGCTATCAGCTGCCGCGAAATCCTTCTTTTTCTTGGCCTCCGCTCTTTCCTCCAACAGACCTTCCACCTCGCGGGCAACCCCTTCATCATGGTCCTCTATTTTCATGTTAAGGCCGAAAAGCCCTTCGGCATACTTCCGTATGAACCCTGTTATCTGTCCCAGCGCGTGGGCTCTGGCTTCGGCGGGCATCGCTTCATCGGCCATACGTTCATTCCCGGTCTTAACCGCCTCAAAAATAACGGACATGGCCACCGGCGTATTAAAATCATCATCCATGGCCTCAAGTATCTTTTTTTCCGCGTCAGCAATATACCCGTCCATCACCATGGTCTTCGGGCGTGTGCCTTCACCTGAGAGATACTTGTCCGCCATTTCGGAAGCTTTGGTCATGAACACGGTTATCCTCTCCTTGGCGCGCCGCATCTCCTCGATCTTTTCGCCGCTGTAATCCATCGGGCTGCGGTACACACTCACCAGAAAAGCCAGTTTCAACAGGTCCGGGTCCTCATATGCTTCCAGGAAATCCGCTATCGTTATATAGTTTCCCAGCGATTTCGACATTTTTTCGCCATTCACCGTAAGTAGCCCGTTATGTATCCAGTAATTGGCGAATCTCCTGCCCGTATACGCTTCGGCCTGCGCTATCTCGTTCTCATGATGCGGAAAGATAAGGTCAAGCCCGCCACCGTGTATATCGAACCCGGTCCCGAGCATTTTCGTGCTCATCACGGAACACTCTATATGCCATCCCGGGCGTCCGCGTCCCCAAGGACTTTCCCAATACGGTTCCCCGGGTTTTACACCTTTCCACAAAGCGAAGTCCAGCGGATCACGTTTGTTCTCGTCCTTTTCCACCCTGGCCCCGGCCAGGAGCTGTTCTTTGTCTCGGTTGGACAATCTGCCGTAGTCCTTGAAACTGTCCACGCTGAAATAAACGCTCTCGCCGGAAACATACGCGTTACCTTTTTTGATAAGCTCCCCGATGAACCCTATCATTTCCTTTATGTTATCCGTGGCCCTGGGCTCAAGTGTGGGTTTTTTTATCCCCAGCATATCAAGCTCATCATGGTACACTTCCAGGTACCTGAGGGCGACCTCTTTGACCTTTTCAGCCAGGCCATCACCCGTTGGTTCGTCCCCGGATTCCGTCATTTCCTGTACGGCTTTCCTGATTATCTTATCGTCTATGTCGGTCACATTACGCACAAAAGTGACATCGAGGCCGCCGAACTCCATGTATCTTCTTATCACGTCGAACACATAAGCGCTCCTCGCGTGCCCGATATGCGGGACATCATATACGGTCGGACCGCACACATACATCTTTACTTTTCCATCATCTATCGGGCGGAACTCGTCTTTTTCCCTTGTGAGCGTGTTATATATCCTCATGCGGTCTCGCCTTCCGTATCCCCGTTATCGGGGCCATGGTGGTATTCCCCCAGTTCCCCCTCAATATGGTCTATCTCATGCTGCAGCCTTTCCAGGGCCTGCTGGAGCGGATCGGGCAGTGATGTATGATCGAGGTTTATCCCGCCCGGAAGACGTTTCCCCTTCCGTCTGGCTATCCTGCCCGGCACACCTACCACCGTGGAATCATCAGGCACATCACGCAGGACCACGGCGTTACTTCCTATCATGACATTGTTACCGACAGTGATGTTACCCAGCACTTTAGCGCCAGCGCCCACGACCACATTATCTTTCAGTGTGGGATGCCTTTTTCCCGTTTCTTTCCCCGTACCCCCCAAAGTGACCCCCTGAAAAAGCGTCACATTGTCACCTATAACGGTCGTTTCACCTATGACCACTCCCATCCCGTGGTCTATGAAGAAACCTTTGCCGATAGCCGCTCCGGGATGTATCTCTATACCGGTTATCCACCTGGCGAACTGGGATATGAACCTGGGGAGGAAAGGCACCTTCATGCCTGCCAACACGTGCGATATCCTGTAGAGCACCAGGGCGTGCAGTCCAGCATACGTGAATATTATTTCCGCGTATGAACGCGCCGCCGGGTCCCTGTCCTTGGCGGCCTTCAGCTCTCCCGAGAAAAAGACCCTGACAAGGGCATAGAACAGTATAAGCGCCGCTACCAAGAGCAGCATGAACTGTAAAATGCAATCCATTTCATCCCCCGTATTATACTCGTCACTCTTTAATTAGCGTTACCACGACGTACGCGGCCATCGCTTTTTTCTCTCCGATATCCCCCATAGCCTCGGATGTTTTACCCTTGATATTGACGTCATCCTGCCTTATCCCCAAAGCAACGGATATATTCTTCTTCATCCCGTCCCGGTAAGGCCCCAGCCTGGGTTCTTCCGTTATAACGATACAATCCACGTTGCCCGGCTTGAACCCTTTCCCGCGCATGGACCCCGCGACCTCGTCCAGGAACCCCATGCTCGAGGCGTCCTTATATCTGGGGTCCGTGTCCGGGAACTTCATCCCGATGTCCCCTTCCCCCATGGCTCCCAGGATAGCGTCGCATAAGGCATGAAGCAGCACATCCCCGTCGGAATGTCCGATCGGACCTCGGTCGCATGGTATTTTCACCCCGCCGATGACCATTTGCCGTCCCTTATCCAGCCGATGGATATCATAACCTATACCTATCTTCATGCCGCCGGCCCTTGCTCGCTCCGGTCTTCGTCCCCCCCGGACCTGCCGTTACCATTACTTTTTCTGGGTTCGTTCTTCTCCATTATGTTGGCGAATATCATGCGTCCGGCCGATGTCTGGAGTACGCTGGACACGGCCACTTTGGCCGTCCTGCCCATGAATCTCCGGCCATTGTCCACCACTATCATCGTTCCGTCGTCCATGAACGCCACGCCCTGGTTCTTCTCCTTGCCTTCTTTCTTGATATGAACGGTCATTTGTTCCCCCGGGAACACCACCGGCCGCATGGCGCCCGCAAGGTCGTTCAGGTTAAGGACCTTGACACCGTCAAGCTTGGCCACCTTGTTAAGGTTCAGGTCGTTCGTGAAGATCGGGCAGTTGAGTATCTTCGCCAGCCTTACCAGCTTAGCGTCGACCTCTTTTATCTCAGGGAACCTTTCCTCATGTATGATCACCTCAATGCCGTTCACGCTCTTCAGGGCGTCAAGGATGTCAAGACCCCTTCTTCCGCGAGAACGTTTACCGTCATCCGTGCTGTCGGCCACCTGCTGGAGTTCCTGCAACACGAACCTTGGGACAATAAGCTTGCCCTCCATGAAGCCGCTTTCGCACACTCCCGCGATACGACCGTCGATTATAACGCTCGTATCCAGTATGAATATCTGGTCCCTGCGGTCTTCCCGCGAGAACCTAACGTACGGGATGACCAGGTTGAACTCATCCTTACCCTTGATAGATATCACCATTCCCAGGTAACAAAAAATAAGAGTGAATACCATCTGCGCTACGGAACGGAACTCATCCCCCATCGGCAGTATCCTGAGCACTATCCCGACCATCCATGACATGAATATACCGAACATGAGCCCGAACGCCGCCACGGAAAGATTACGCAGCGATACCCTTTTCAGGCTGCTTTCCACAAGGATCACAACGATACTCCACGCGAAACCCAGCACCGCCCCCATATAGGCCTTTTCCGGAGTAAAATCCGGGACCAGTGGCCATAGGTAATATCCGCACATCGTGCTTATTATTACGAAAAAAATACGTATTAACCTTATCGTCATCTTTCCCTTCCTTTCACTTTCATGGTAATAACAAAAATATGGAAATAACCGTGGGACCAGCGCCGGGGCGCGCTTTCCCGTTACGTGTTATCATTTATCACGTTTCCTCTTATCCGGGGTCTTGTGCAGGAGCTTCCATGGATTTGCCTTTATATCCCCAGTGAACCCCGAAACATCCTCGTATACTTTCTCTTCCACAAGAAGCCGGCCTATAGTACCTTCACCCCTCCTGAGCCGCCCGGATATGGCGGTAAGATCATCATAGAAGGTACTGTCGGATATGAACTTGCCCAAAGTACCTTCTCCCGCGGCCACACGTTCCATGACATCTTTGGAAAGGCTGATAAATTCCGTCATGTTCTCCATCTGCTGGCCGACACTCACGGGGTTACGGCCATCCATTACGGTCCCCTGCGTAATGAGATCACTCCCCCCGGTCCCCGGACTTATCTCCAGGTATTGTTCACCCAGAAGGCCGAGCGAGTTTATCCTGGGCACGGCGTCGACCTCTATGTTCGTGCCCTCATCGACCTTCACGTCCAGTTTTACACGGGTCCTCTGCTTTTGCTCGTCATAATATATGGCTATACCGGTCACTTCCCCGACATCGACACCGGCATACCTTACAGGAGAGTTCTTGTTTATCCCGTTCACGTAATCGAACACGACATTGAAGGTATATCCCTTTTCGAACTTGTATATGTCCCCTATCGAAAAGACTATGAAGAACATCAGGAATATCCCCAGCCCCATAAAGAGCCCTACCTTGAGTTCCAGCTTGTCGTCCCTTATCATTTATCTCTCCCCTCGCTCGTTCATATTTGATCAGACACTAGGGCCATCCTGTGTTATCGGACCCTTGGCGTTCCCGCTAATGAATTGTCGCACCAGCTCGTTATCCGAGTTCTTTATCTCATCCGGGGTCCCGACCGCTATTATCCTCTTTCCGTACAACATGGCTATCCTGTCCGCCACCCTGTACGCGCTCTTCATGTCGTGCGTAACGGTAACGGACGTGACCTTCATCCCCTCATGAAGATCGCGTATGAGGCCGTTTATGATATCCCCCGTGATCGGGTCCACCCCCGTCGTGGGCTCATCAAAAAGCATTATCTCCGGAGGCATACACACGGCCCTGGCCAGGCCCACCCTCTTACGCATACCGCCTGAAAGTTCCGCCGGCTTGACGTGGTTGATCCCGCGGAGCCCCACCATGGCCAGGCATTCGTTCACCCTTTTCTCTATATGTTCCACCGGAAAGGACGTATACTCCAGGTGCCGGAACCCCACGTTCTCGAACACAGTAAGGGAATCGAAAAGCGCCGCCCCCTGGAAGAGCATGCCGAACTTCATCCGCATCTCGTTGAGTTCCCTGCTGTCCAGGCCAGCTATATCCACCCCGTCGATCAATATCTGTCCCTCATCCGGCTTGAGCAGCCCTATTATGTGTTTCAACAGGACGCTTTTCCCGCAACCGGAGCGTCCGATTATCACCATGGATTCACCCGTATTTATCGTAAGGTCCAGGCCGTCGAGCACCTTGCGCCCACCGAAAGATTTACTTACGTTCCTGATCTCTATCATCCGCTGTTACCGCCACCCTATCTCATAAAATAAAAAAGAGCCGTGAAAAAACAATCCGCCACTATGATAAGTATGAAACTTCTCACTACGCTCGATGTAGTGGACCTGCCTACGCCTTCCGCGCCGCCCGCGGCGTTGACCCCCTCGAAACACGCTATCACACATATGATAACGGCAAAGGAAAGGCTCTTTATCAGCCCCGTAATAACATCCTTGAGCGCAAGCGGGGTGAATGTCATTTTCGTATACATCGCGTGCGTTATATTTAGCTTACCCACCCCTATGAGGTATCCTCCCGCTATACCGAAAAAATCAGCGCATATGGTCAAAAGCGGCACCATTACCAGGAGCGCGATAAAACGCGGCACCACCAGATACTGCACCGGGTTCGCGGACAGGGTCTCAAGGGCCTCTATCTGCTCGGTCACCTTCATTGTCCCGAGTTCCGCCGTGATCGCGGCACCACACCTCCCGGCCACTATGAGGGCCGTGAGGACCGGACCCAACTCGCGGGTAAGGGAAAGCGCAACAAGAGAAGCGATATACATCTCAGCGGACACTTTCTGCATCTGGTACGCGCTTTGCAGCGCGAGCACTATACCCGTGAAAAAGCTTATGAGAAGCACTATGGGCAGACTTTCCACACCTATCTTGTTCATCTGCTCAAGCGTCTGTCTTTTCCTTGATCCGGGCGCGAACAGCCAGAACACCGTCTTAGCCAGTAGCACGGATAACCCGCCCATATACGCGAAGAATCCCAGTACCCTGCCCTTTATGTATGAATACGCCCCGTTCAACTGACCTTTCCCCTCCGGCCACGGACATACCTGCCCTCAAGACAGGCCTTACGCGAACATCCATGACACATCATCATTTGCCGCTTTTCTCCGGAACGGATTCCGTCACCCCTTCAAGGACGAACTCGAGTTCCTGTTTATTCTCCGGCAGAGTGACCTTTATCCGCGAACCGTCCTTGAAGGTCCCGGCGAGGATCTCTTCAGAAAGCGGGTTCTCCAGATAACGCTGTATGGTCCGCTTGAGCGGACGGGCGCCATAGGTCACGTCAAAACCTTTTTCTATCAAGAAGTCCTTTGCGGCGTTGTCCAGCACTATTTCCAGATGTTTCTCCCTCACCCGGATCTGGACCTCCCTGACCTCTATCTCGACTATATGTTTCAGGTCTTCCCGGTTAAGGCTGTGGAACACTATCACGTCGTCCACCCTGTTCAGGAACTCCGGTTTGAACGTTTTCTTCACCTCTTCCAAGAGCCTGCTTTTCATGTCCTTGTAGGTCTCGACCTCTTCCTGCGGCTTGAACCCGATAGACCCTGTCTTCTTCAAAAGTTCCGCTCCTATGTTCGACGTCATAATAAGTACCGTATTCTTGAAGCTGACCTTCCTGCCGTAGGAATCCGTAAGCCTTCCCTCGTCCAATACCTGCAGAAGTATGTTAAAGACATCCGGATGGGCCTTCTCTATCTCGTCAAGAAGCACCACCGAATAAGGTTTCCTGCGCACCCTTTCAGTAAGCTGTCCGCCTTCGTCATACCCGACATACCCGGGAGGCGCTCCCACAAGACGCGACACGTTGAACTTCTCCATGTATTCGGACATGTCTATCTGTATGACGGCGTCCTCGTCCCCGAACATCACTTCGGCAAGTTTGCGGCCAAGCAGGGTCTTGCCGACCCCGGTCGGGCCCAGGAATATAAAGGTGCCTATCGGCCTGTTCGGGTCCTTGATCCCGGCGCGCGAACGCCTGACGGCATGGGCTATAGCTGTTATGGCCTCATCCTGCCCCTGTACCCTTTTCGTGAGATGCTCTTCCAGTTTCAGGTATTTGTCGGACTCGGTCTCTTCCACCCTCACGAGAGGTATCCCGGTCCAGTTGGACACTATGTTCGCTATCTCTTCTTCCCCCACAACGATCTCCTGGTGCATCTGTCCGTTCTTCCACTTCTGCTGCTGCTCATCCAGCTGCTGGCGCGTAAGTCTTTCCGAGTCACGGAAACGCGCGGCTTTTTCAAAGTCCTGGGCCTTGACCGCGGCCTCTTTCTCAAGACGATATTTTTCGATCTGGTTCTCTATCTCCTTCATGTCCTTTGGCATGATCATCCTGGAAAGCTTTGCCTTAGAACCCGCTTCGTCGATAAGGTCTATGGCTTTATCGGGAAGGAACCTTCCGCTTATGTATTTATCGGAAAGTTTGGCCGCCGCCTCCAGCGCCTTGTCGGAAAAATTCACTTTATGGTGCGCCTCATATTTATCCCTTAAACCCCTCAATATCTGTATGGTCTCCTCCACCGTGGGAGGATCCACCATTACCGGCTGGAACCGTCTTTCCAGGGCCGGGTCTTTTTCTATGTTCTTCCTGTATTCGTCGAGCGTGGTGGCGCCTATGCACTGTATCTCCCCGCGTTGCAGTGACGGTTTCAGTATGTTGGACGCGTCTATGGCCCCTTCGGCCCCGCCCGCCCCCACAAGAGTGTGTATCTCGTCAATGAACACAATGACGTCGGGGGAGTCCTTTATCTCCTTCATTATCGCTTTTATGCGTTCCTCGAACTGCCCCCTGTATTTGGTGCCCGCTATCATCATGGCAAGATCGAGGATAAGGAGCCTCCTGTCCTTCAATATTTCCGGCACATCTCCCGAATTTATCTTCTGGGCCAGTCCCTCCACGATAGCCGTCTTGCCTACCCCGGCTTCACCTATCAATATGGGGTTGTTCTTTTTTCTGCGGCCAAGTATCTGTATGACCCTCTCTATCTCCTTGTCCCGGCCTATTACAGGGTCCAGCTCGTCATGTCTGGCCATCTCCGTGAGGTCCCTCCCGAAAGAATCCAGAGCGGGCGTCTTTGTCTTTTTCTTGCGTTTCGCGTCCCCCGCCATGGAATAACCGGGGACAGACGAGCCCAGGAGGTTAAGCACCTCATCCCTCACGGTCTTAAGGTCAAGCCCCACGTTCAGGAGAACCTGGCTCGCCACGCCGTCACCCTCACGAATGAGCCCCAGGAGCAGGTGTTCCGTCCCTATGTAGTTGTGCCCGAGCGTCCTGGCCTCATCCATCGCCAGCTCAATGACCTTCTTGGCCCGCGGCGTGAAGGGGATATCCTTCTCGGCGCCGCCTTCGGTCCCGGGCTGCACGAGCTTTTCAACTTCCTGCCGAATATTGTCAGTGTCAAGCCCCAGGCTCGTGAGCACCGCGGCCGCGACACCTTCCCCTTCTTTTATGAGCCCGAGAAGTATATGCTCGGTACCGATATATTCGTGGTTGAACCTTTTGGCCTCATCCTTGGCCAGAAGTATGACCTTTCTGGCGCGTTCAGTAAATCTGTTAAAAGCGGGCATGTTGTTCCTCCTTGGGTTACAACTGTTGTATTATCACGTTATTTCTCACTAAGTTTCATACGCACGAAATCCGCGCGTTTAATATCCCTTTCGAACGGCTCTATCTTGTCATCGTTCATCATCTGCAGGTGCGCCGGCTGGGCATACACCAGTATACCGTTTATCTCCGACGGGCCTATCCCTTTTATGATGCCAAGGTCCATTCCCAACCGCACCGCGGAAAGAAGTTTTATGGCCTCGCGCGACGTTATTATCCTGACATCCTTGAGCGTGGAATACGATAGGTTGATCTTTTCCGTAAGCTCGTTCTTCTTGTTCTTGATGAGCGCCTCTCTGGTCTCCCTTTCCTTTTCCACGATCTTCTTTATGACCCTCTCAAGGTTGCCCAGTATCCCCATCTCGGAATACCCCAGCGCTACCTGGTTGGATATCTGGAAAAAATCCCCCAGCGCTTCCGTTCCTTCGCCGTAAAAACCGCGTATGGTCATGCCCAGCTTGGATATGGCGTCGAACACGTTCTCTATCTGCCCGGTCATGACAAGCCCCGAAAGATGGAGCATTACCGACGCTCTCAATCCCGTTCCCGTATTCGTCGGGCATGAAGTAAGATACCCGTACTTGGCGGAGAAATCGAACGGTATGTATTTCCCCAGGTCATTGTCTATTTCGTCGGCTATCCTCCACGCTTCCATGAGATCGAACCCCGACTTCAGGACCTGCATCCTGATATGGTCCTCCTCATTCAGCATTATGCTCGTTATCTCTTTGTCATCCACGACAAGGCCCTTGCTCTCGGCGTTCATGACGTGTTCCCGGCTTATAAGGTGCCTTTCGACAAGGAAATCCCTTTCCAGGGGAGAAATATCCCTCATCTTCAGAAAAAGAGAGTTACTCAAGAAGGCGCTTTTTTTCATCGCCCCCATCATCTTGTTCAGAATAGCTTCCCGCTGGTCCGCACCCGCTCTCGTGAAATATACCTCTCCTTTCACGTTACGCGCGAGCCTTATCCTGGTGGATATGGCGATATCCGACCCCGGGCCTTCGCCCCGCAGCCATTCACTTCCTCTTTTAAGCATTGTGTCAAGTTTCATATCCCCGTCATTCCCTGAAATCGAGTTTGTTCTCTATCTCTTTTATCTGATCACGGACAAGAGCGGCCTTCTCGAACTCTTCGGCCCGCACCAAACGGTCGAGTTCCGTCTTTAACTGCCGGTAGAGCTTCTGTTTGCCGACCATAGCCTCCCCTTTGAACGGAAGCTTCCCCACATGGTTATCGGAACCATGGATCTTCCTGAGGAGGTCGTTCAGGTTCTTGCTGAACGCGGTATAACATTCCCCGCATCCAAGCCTGCCTGTCCCCTGGAAATCATAATACGTCATCTTGCACCTGGGGCATTGCACCATCATGCCTTCGGACATCTGTCCGTCAGGCAGTACAGCACCGAAATCCATAAGCCCGGACAAAAGGTCCGTAAGCCCGAAATGCGACTGCATCTCCTCGCTTTTGAGCTTGGCGCACTTGTCGCAAAGGTGCATCTTCGTCACCTTGTCGTTAACGACCTCGGTCAAATGTACCGTGGCGTTGGGAGCTCCGCAACTATCACATTTCATGGCATTTCCTCTTTCCGCTCACGTGATCAGTAAATCGTCCCTTCCTTGCCGGTAAGGTCGTGGTACGCCGCGCGCAGGTCTTTAGTGACCTGTCCCGGTTTACCGTCACCGATGACCTTATCCCCGATCTTCACGACCGGTATTATCTCGGCGGCCGTACCCGTAAGGAAACATTCCTCGGCGTTATAAAGCGTCTCGGGCTTCATCTCCCGGAACCCCGTGGATATCCCCAGCGATGACGCCAGTTCCATGACGGCTTTCTGCGTTATTCCCGCGAGCGCCCCCATTTCCGAAGGAGGAGTCGAAAGCACACCGTCCTTTACCGTGAATATATTGTCCCCCGTACATTCCACGACGTAGCCATCAATGCTGAGCATCAGGGCCTCCATGGTCCCGGCATCTATCGCGTCGATCTTTCCCAGGATGTTGTTCAGGTAGTTCAAGGATTTCACCCGCGGGTCTATGGAAGACGGGTGGTTCCTTCTTACTCCCGCTATGATGATCGGCAACCCGTTCTCATAGAACGATTCTGGGTACAACGTGATCTTGTCGGTTATGATAAAGACCGTAGCCTTCTTGCATTTTCTCGGGTCAAGGCCCAGGTCTCCCACACCACGGGTAACGACAACACGTATATACGCGTCGTTCAGGTCGTTGGCCTTAAGCGTATCAAGTATGTGGTCACGCAGTTCCTCTTTAGTATACGGCACATCCAGCCTTATGACCTTAGCCCCCTGGTACAGCCGGTCAAGGTGTTCATCCAGTCTGAACACCTTCCTGTTGTACGATCTTATCCCCTCAAAGACACCGTCGCCGTACAAAAGCCCATGATCGAAAACGGACACGACAGCCTTTTCTTTTTCCACTAACGCCCCGTTCAAAAAAATCTTAAGCCCCATACATTTCCTTTCTTTTCCCGATACTTTTACTCTGACCGCCCCGCCGGGACCTTAGTATCCCCCTCTTTGGGACACACGTCACCGACAGGCGCCAGTTCACCATCTTTCATCATATATTCCTTATCCACGAACCCATCAGGCACATCCTGATGCGATACTATCACCACACTCATGTTCTCCTCTTCGCTCAGTCCCTGGAGCATTCCATATATCACGCCGCTCATCACCGAATCCATGTTCCCGGTAGGTTCATCACAAAAAAGCATAGCGGGCGAATTTATAAGAGCCCTGGCTATGGCCGTTCTCTGGGCTTCCCCGCCGGATATCTCGGACGGCCTGTGCCTGAGCCTGCCCGTCATCTCGACCGCGTCGAGAAGTCCTTCCGCCCTTTGTCTTATCCTCCGCGTTCCTATCCCCCTGCTTATGATGGCCGGGAGCATCACGTTCTCGAGCACCGTAAGTTCCGGCAGGAGATGGTAGAACTGGAACACAAAACCGAATGATCTGTTCCTCTGGCGGCTGCGTTTTGCCTCTCCCATCTTATAAAGGTCTTCTCCGCGAAAAACAACATTGCCTTCCGTAGGCCTCATCAGTCCGCCCATCATATGCAATAACGTCGACTTCCCGGCACCCGACCGACCGTGGATGTATACCCTTTCCCCGGCGGAGATATCCATACAGACGCTTTTCACGGCCCTCACGGCGTTCCGTCCCCGGCCGAACCGTTTCTCGACTTTTATCACAGATAACATTCCGTCTCCGTTCGATCATCACTCATATCTTATGGCGTCCACGGGATCCAGCCTGGCGGCTTTCCATGCCGGATATAATCCCGCGCAAAGCGTAAGGGCAAGAGCCACTGTTATTATAGCCGTAACATCCGGCATACTTATCCTGGACGGTATCTCCGTAAAGTAATATACATCGCTCGGAAAGAACGTCCAGCCGGTGATATCCTCTATGAACTTCGCGGCGGCGTTTATGTTATCCGAAAGAGCTACCCCGGCCACACCGCCAACCATGACGCCCAATACACCGATGATGGCCCCTTCCACCAGGAATATCAGTCCTATACCGCGCGGGTTAGCCCCGAGGGCCCTGAGTATCCCTATATCCCGGGTTTTTTCCATGACCATCATCATCAGCGACCCCGCTATATTGAAACACGCCACTGTTATTATGAGCGTAAGGATTATGAACATCATTTTCTTTTCCAGGGCCACGGCCTTCACGAGATTGGAATCCATATCCATCCAGCTCTTTATCACATAGGTCCTGCCAAGCGCGTCCTGGAGCGAATCCCTCGCGTAGTTGGCCTTCATCTCGTCTTCCACCCTGAACCCGACACCGGAGACCCGGTCCCCCATGCGAAAAAGTTCCTGCGCCTCCCTGAGCGGCACTATCGCCATATTCGCGTCGTAGTCATACCTGCCGGAAGAGAACACCCCACTGACCTCGAGCTTTACTTTCTCCATATCGACAGGGGAATACGGCACCATGAGCTCGATAGTATCGCCGACGTTTATGTCCATGTCCCGCATAAGCTCCCTACCCAGGATTATGGCCCCGTCCGACATGGCCCCGGTGGAATTGCCGGTGAACTCCACGAGCTTCGTGACCCGGGCCTCTTCGGCGGGATCTATCCCCTTCAGGAGTATCCCGGATACGGCCTTGTCCTTGCGAAGGACCGCCTGGCCCGTGACGAACCCAGCGTGATCCAGAACGCCTTTACTGTTCTTCAGTACCTCGAAAACATCGTCACCCGGAGAGATCCCTCCCTGCTTGAGGACCATACCGTGCGCGTAAGTCCCGATTATCTTGTCGCGTATCTCCAGGTCAAATCCGTTCATCACCGAGATAACGGTTATAAGCGCCGCGACCCCCAGCGCGACTCCCAGCACGGATATCATCCCTATGAAAGAGATCATACCCTCCTTCTTCCTCGAGAAAAAATACCTGATGGCTATGAAAAGCGGCCACATATGGTCTACCGGTCCTCCGTGTCGTTACATGGTCATTCCGGCCGCATATGAGGGAAGAAGATGACTTCCCTGATATTCGCCGAATCCGTTAATATCATCGCCAGGCGGTCCAGGCCGATACCGAGACCCCCCGCCGGCGGCATACCGTACTCAAGGGCGCGTATGAAATCCTCATCCACCATGGCGTCAGGGTCGGCCTGGGCCTGTTCCTCGAACCTGCGCCTCTGGTCCATAGGATCGTTGAGCTCGGAATACGCGTTCGCTATCTCCATGCCGCCTACATACAGCTCGAACCTGTCCACAATACCGGGTGACCCTTTTTTCTCCTTGGCCAGCGGACTTATCTCTTTGAACATATCCACGACGAATACCGGGTGGTTCTCCGCCTGGGGCTCCACCATCTCTCCCACTATATTTATGATCTGTGTCTTACTTACCTTTTCGCCCTCTATCGCTATGCCTTTGGCCTTCAGCTTCTTCACCCAGTCCTGCAAGCTGTCCTCGACCTTTATGCCGAAATTGGTCTCCATGAGTTCCGCGAAAGACACTTTTTTCCAGACCGAAAGATCTATCTCCTTACCCTGGTACATCAATTTCTCGCCGCCTGTTATGGCCCTTGCCGCCGACCTCACCAGCTCTTCGGTCAATCTCATCATGCCTTCACAGTCGGAATAAGCCTCGTACACTTCCATCATGGTGAATTCGGGATTATGCCTGGCGGAGATGCCTTCGTTCCTGAAACAACGGTTTATCTCGAATATCTTCTCAAACCCGCCGACAAGGAGTTTTTTCAGGTATATCTCCGGGGCTATCCTTAGGTACAGGTCCATATCCAGCGCCTCGTGATGCGTCTTGAAAGGTTTTCCCGCGGCCCCGCCCGGTATGGGGTGCATCATGGGCGTCTCGACCTCAAAGAATCCCCGCTTCGCCAGTTCTTCCCTTATGTGTTGTATCAACCTGAGCCGCGCCTTGAACTTCTCACGGGTATCGTCATTGACGATAAGGTCAAGGTACCTTTGACGGTACTTCGTTTCCACGTCCTTAAGCCCATGCCATTTCTCTGGCAGGGGAAGAAGTGACTTCGAGAGAAGCTTATACTCGGTCACCTGTACCGTGTCTTCCCCCGTACGCGTACGGAAAAGCTGTCCTTTAACCCCGACTATATCCCCTATATCGAACTTTTTCGACACTTCGAACGCGCCATCTCCCACTATATCCTTGCGTAGATACGCCTGTATCCTGCCAGTGAAGTCCTTTATATCGAGAAAAGCGCTTTTTCCATGCTCTCGCCGGGCCATTATCCTGCCGGCCACGCTTACTTCACGCCCTTCCTCGAACGCCTGTTTGACCACGGATATGCTTTCCATGCCCTTCATGCTCTCCATGAAAGGATCAATACCGGATTCTTTTATCTTGTTAAGGTTTATGTGCCTCTGTTCTATCAGCTCATTACGTTCTTCTATGCGTTCTTCCATAGATACACCTTTACCCCTCTTTTCGCTAATATGTATTTATAATTATAATTTTAATAAGTCGAGCGGAAAATAATATATATGTAGTTGGATTATAACTATAATACTCCCGCATGTCAAACATATTAAGACCTTTATGGTAGTTCTCGCGGGTTATCCGGGCTTCACCTGAAGGGGGGGGCTACGCTTGGTTCCCGGTAAGCTGCTGGTATAGAAGAACGTTTACGCCTTGATTTCTATCTCACGCTCATGCCTGTCATACCTTCTGGACATCTTTTCGATCATATCCCTGTCTATCGGCACAAGCTCCACGGGGAACTTCCTGAACCCCGGGTTCTCGCCGCCAAAAGCCTCTTTTACGGCTTCATCTATTACCTTGACGATATCAATATCCATGCAATAGGCCGGAGGTATCTTTTCAGGCACTTCGAGCTCGGCGAAGAACGCGCCGGGAGCGTCTTTCTGTTCCCGAAGAGGAGTGAACTCCCCGGCCCTGAGCACCCTGCCATCTCCCACGACTATCATGTTCCTCAAAGGATTACGGGCGCGGTCCTTACGGTTCCTTTCGATGAGGGTGCCAGCCAATGCCGGGCCTTTATCCACGACCGTCACCACATTGGTAAGACCTTTTTTCCTCCACACTCCTTCCCACCATGACTGGTTCGTCAATTTTCCCATACTGGCAAGTTCCGCCGGTGGTATCCAACTGGTATCTATGCCTATAACTATGTTCTCGCCTTTTTCCGTCCTTGCGTACGCGTCCTCCGCGGCCGCGAAAACGCGCATCATCATGCCTCTTACACGTTCGGTATCGGCGTCGGGCTCGTCGGTAACGGCTTCCGCGGACTTATCTGCTGCGGCTGACACCCTATCCTGGACGGGTTCGCCCGTTCTCCTTCGGACCTCGTCTATAGCTATCTCATATATGCGCCTGCGGGGCAATCTTGCGGTATCCCTGCCGGCGTCCCTTTCATCCTGGCCGAACACCAAAGCGCATCCCCTGATGATCTTATCCAGGTCCACGATCCTTTCCCTCGTGCTGAACGCCTTTTTGCCCCGCCTTATCTCCCCGAAATCCGACACATGCCTTATGTTCCCATCAGCGCAAAGCTTGAAATTCCCTATATGCATCTCCGTATGCAATTTTCCGTCGTCGGCCTTCCTGAGCCCGTAATACCCGCTGTCGTGCATGTTCTCACATATCTCGAACACCTGCCGTACCATTCTTTCGGTAAAAGCGGCCGGGTCCATCCCCATACGTCCGGCGTAATATTTAAGATGTTCGGGACCGACATTGTCGAGTCTTACACCGTCATGATATTCGTATACGATCATCCGGAAAGGTTTATCCGCGGTGTATTCAATATCGCCTTCCCACGCGTAATTCCTATAGGTCCCCGGCGGCAGGTCGACCACGCACACAACCCTTTCCACCCCTGACCGTTCACCGTAAGAACGCCACAGGTCCCGTGCTATATCGAAATTCGCGTACTGTATGTTCTGCCTCTGGTGCCCGGCCTCACCGGGTATCTTAAGCTCCAGGCTGAAAATACCGTTCGTAGCTATGTGCCGGCGGAACGACTGCGTGAACGACGTCCACCTGCATCCCGCCATTTCCCTGAAAAGACCTTTTCTCTCAGAATATGTGAGCGGCGTGTCCTCGGCAGTTTCCATGAGGTCATGTACCAGCGCGTACTCATAATATCCCATACCGGGCTTACGCGCGGCGAAAAGCGGGGCTAAAAGTCCGGCCACGCTGTCCTTCGTTGCCAGGGCCCTCAAAAGGCCCGGGAACTCCATTCGCATGAACGCGGAAGACGCTGTGTCGAAGAACTCTATCACGACTTCTTGTGAACCGGTAACGGCCAGGCGCGTATCCTCGCTGGACCGTGCCTCTTCCACGGGAGGAGATAATGCCGTGATGACCGCCGGCAGGGCGGTCTTGATCCTGTCCTCATATTCCGGGCCAAGGTTGACCAGCCTGCCTTCGCGTATATGTTCGTTATGCAGGTACGTTCTATAAGCGACAAGGAACGGATGTTCCGTACCGTTGCTTTCCTCCAGTTCCCTCAGTTCATGTACGCGTTCCCTCAGTCTTTCCGGGGTAACCTCCTCAGGAGCGGTCTTAAAATGTATCCGCACGGCATCACGGAACAGGTCCCTCCCGTCCCGGAGAGAAAGCGTCCGCATCATTTCATCGTGATCCCCGCATACTACACGACCCTCATAAGCCAGATCGAACTGCCCGTAAGAAGCGTCCACCAGGAGCGCGGGGTGCTGCCCAGTGCCGTCATACACTGCCACCCAGTGGTGTGTTATGATGCGTCCCGGAGCGTAAAAGGCGCCCGGCACCACTTCTATGCGCGCGCCTTTTTCTCCCCCTATGGGAAGACCGGATACATTCGAAAGCGCCAACGCCATTAATTTCGACGCGGCCACGCACCTCTGGCCGTTGGTCTCGGTAAAACCGTATCTTTCCAGTTCGGCATATATTTCCCGTGTATGTTTCGAAATGATATCAATGATGGACGCGGCAACGTTCCCGCTATCCGTGGAAGACACCTCATCCGGAATGTCCGCCGCTTCCCTGCCGAGTTCCTCTATCTTCCTGTTGTCGAACTTGTCCGTACCCAGGATGCTTATCGTCCCGTCATCGGCTATTTCGAGATAAAGCACTATGTTATATTCCCCGCGTATTACTCCCCTGGAACGACCGGCCAGGCGGTGTCTTATGTTAGAGGCAAGTTTCTCGTACGTCCCCGCGTCCAGCGCGTATCCCGTAGCCTCCACGCTTGTGGGCGCCTCTCCCATATCAACCACGTTTATCCTCGACATGCCGCTTACCGGCCGCATTATCCTGACCCCGGTCGAGAACGTTTTAAGTGACATATACGCGAAAAGGTATAACATCTCCGGAAGGTCGGCAAGCGACGGCTGCACATATACCCCGCCCTCACCCCTGGGGCCGTGAACAACGTCATAAATGCTTACCCGCTCCGTAGCGCGTTCCGTACTTCCCGTCGCCCGGGTCCTGGCCACACGCGCCGGCCTGGGAGCCAGCTTGGGTTCGGTGATAACACGTACCCGGTCACTGCTGCCAGCCTTCCTCGATATTTTGCCCCGGGCCTCGACCGGGTCATCTTCCGCCAGGTAATATCTAAGAAGACATCCGGCCCCATCCTCTCCGTCGTACGGGATAAGCACCGTCTTCCCTTCCTTACGCAATCCGTCGATGTTATAACCGAATCTGTGTTCTCCGGGAAAAGCTCTATTGATCATTCCCTTGAGGATATATGGCGGTCTCCTCACGCCATGCTTTTCCAGTACACGTGCTATACGCGACTCCACACTTTCCCCGCCCCACTTTTCCCTGAAAACCTGTCTGGCGGCATCTGTCATTTCCGGGGTCCCGTCCACTTCGAGACGCGTGCCCCGGTCTGTTACAACAGCTATCGGGGTGTCAGTACGTATGTTAGGCGACAATGACATGTTCCCGGCATAAGACACACTTATCCCGGGTGCGACCTGTGAAGTTTCCGTCAGGATGGATATGGACATCACAACGGAAATGATGGTTTTTCTTAATGTTATATGCGCCATATATTATTGTGGTCCGGAATTATAATAATTTTGAATTATACCATAAGAAAGTTAGTTAGGTCAATGGAGATCTATATCGTCGGTACGGACAGCTGTGTGACCGTAAAAAAAAAGGGAGGGTTTTAAACCCTCCCCTTCGTACATGTTTTCCGCAAGACCTTACTTCTTTTTAGGTGACACCTTTTTCGTCTTGGTGACAGCCTTCTTCTTCGCGGCCTTGGCCGTTTTCTTGATAAGGTCCCTTATCTCAACGACGTTCAGCTTCTTGAGTTTCTTCTCTTCCATCCCCGACGCTACCAATCTCTTCTTCTGCGCTTTTATGCGCTGTCTTTTCTTGGCACCCGTCTTTTTGGGCCTGGTCCTGTAATTTTTACGGGGTTTCATCTGTATATCCTCCCTGTTGGACTTAATTACCGATAACGAATAGTTCAATTATTATACATAAAACACCGTTGTTTGCAACTTATTTGTTGCCACCTCATGCCTTTCCCAGGATACGATCGATAACATGTTTCTCTTCTTTGAGCGTTATACACATTATGCATATGTCATCCTTGAACGGGCCCGACTTGAAAGATTCCAGCTCGCCTATAAGAGCGCTGTTGAGCTCTTCAGATGTGGACCTCGAATGCGCGGCCAGAAGGTCGCGCAATCTTTGTTCCCCGTACTGCTCACCTTTGGCATTGAACGTTTCGGTCACCCCATCGGTATATAAAAGTATCCTTTCCGAATGCCCTATATTTACCGAGTCCTGGTAAATACCATCGTCAACATACGGCAACCCCAGAAGTGACGTCTGCGCGGCCAATTCCCTCATCCCACCCGTCGCGGGATCGATAACATACTGGGGAGGATGTCCATGGTTCGAATATTGCAGTTCCATTTTTTTCATGTCCAGAAGCCCGCAGAACGCGGTAAGGTACATATCCGAACCGGCGAAATCCTCTTTTATGAACTCATTGAGGTCCCTCATAAGGACACCGGGCTCCTTCCCCTCCTTTGCCATGCGTTCGAACTCGGCATGTATCCTGTTGACCAGAAGCGCCGCCGGCACGCCATGGCCTGTTATGTCGCTTATAACAAAGAGGAGCCTTTCCCCCGGAAGGAGCACATATTTCACATAATCCCCCCCGATATAATAGACCGGCACATAGTCAATGGAAACATCGAACTTACGGGTGCTGACGGAATGGGAGATGATGCTCTTATGTATCCTGGACGCGAGTTCCAGCTCCCTGTTCACCTGCTCGTTCCTGGACTCCACCTCTTTCAGGAGGAGAAAATTCTGTATGTCCCTGTTCATCTCATAACGACGCACGGTGAAACAGATGATGAACGACATGAGAAGAAAGATGATACCGTTGAAATAAAGCTCGAATTCCGCCTCCGCTCCCTCGATCTGGAAAAGGAACATGCTGGTCATGAAATGCAACGTATATGCCATGAAATGCATGAAGCCGAGCACCACTGTCTCTGAAGGACGCCATGGTATCGTCACGGAGACAAGAAAGAAGGAAAAAACGAATAACGGCCCTATACCGGCCAGCATCGCTTCCTTGCCGGACTCATCGCCAAAAACAAGGTTGAGCTGGACCATGAGCGCCAGGAGGAAAGCCGTATACAGATAAACACTGAGCTTCGCCGAGAACAGCGACTTCGCCTTATTGCTTATGAAAAGCATTACCGCGCCGCCCAGGGCCAGCAGAAGACCCACCAATATCTCTTCCGGTTTATACCCTTCGGGAAAGAACATGTAGTAGAGCGCGTCGACCACCAAATAGATACTTATCGTCAACCGGCACAAGAGGCCCATCCGGGACCTGATGAGACTGATATATCCCTGGATGAACTCATCCCTGAACTCAGCGGGTATCTCTTTTTGGAACGCCGGCATCCTGCTCCTTTTATTGATATGGGATCACGCGAATATGGCTTTGTTAAATGAAAATAGCACAATAATCGCCTTATTTCAAGCTTATGCGTGATTTCCTTTCCCCAAAATCTCTTGCTTTTGGCCCCTGTTTGAAATATGATTACTTAAGCACCGTCTTCACCCGTTAGTGTTCTCATAAGACGTAATGATGCGGACATGTCAGGTATGCATATAAATGACCACATATTCGGAGGCGTTGCCGCACTTATATCCGCGGCGGCATGGGCTTACGGTCCGATACTGTTCAGGGGATTGAGCGGTCGCTTCACTCCCGCGAGCCTCAACCTGGCAAGATGCGTTCTCGGCGCGCTACTCCTGTCGGCCGTCATGCTGTTCTTCGGCGTCCAGCCATTATCCGCCCGTTCGGTCCTTTTCCTGGTCCTGAGCGGCGTATTCGGCATAGCCCTGGGTGACACCTTCTTCTTCAAGGGACTATTCCATATAGGACCCCGTATGGCCGTCGTTATGGAAACACTTTGCCCGGCCGTGACCGTTATCCTGGCGGTCATATTCCTTGGTGAGCGGCCCACCATACAGGCCTGGACCGGTATATTGCTTATAATCTCCGGCGTCAGCTGGGTGATATGGGAAAAAGGGCCGAAAGAACTCCTTAAGGAGAACTGGGCGAAAGGGGTCAAATTCGGGGTGCTTTCGGTGTTCTTCACTTCCATCGGCATAATACTCACGAAGATCGGCGTCACTTCGTCCGGCCCGGTGACCTCGACAGTAATAAGGCTTATTTCGGGCGGGACCGTGTTATTCATCTTCGCCATACTGAGGCAAGAGCCTCTGGGATGGATAGCCCCGTTCAGGGAAGGCCGGGTATGCCTCCGGTTCTTCTCCGCCGTCATGATAGGTACTTGTATCGGGTTGCTCTTCTCTGTTATCGCGTTAAAATATACGGCGGCGTCCCTGGCGGTACCGCTTAACTCCACAAGCCCGATATTCGTTATTCCCATGGCGTACCTGGTGTTCGGGGAAAGGATCTCACAGAGGTCCATGGTCGGAGCTTTCATGACCGTAGCGGGCGTGACCCTGGTCTTGCTTTTCAGTTGAAGGATGATGTGTATATGGACCATATGATCGATATTGAACATGTCTCAAAAGATTATTGCGCGGGCGACGAACGCATAAGCGCCCTGGCTGACGTTTCCATGTCCATACCGGCAGGAAGCTTTTCCTGTATCATCGGCCCATCCGGCTGCGGCAAGACCACGCTGCTCAGGATAATATCCGGCCTGGAAAAGCCTTCATCCGGCCGGGTCATGTTCTCCGGGGACAAGAACGCCCAGTTCGCTTACGTTTTCCAGGACACACTTCTTTTCCCGTGGCTCACCGTATATGACAACGTGGAAGTCGTATTGAAGCATGCCGACGTATCCGTAAAAAAGGACCGCGCAACTATCGAAGAAAGCCTCGACAGGGTCGGCCTCCTCAAGTTCAGGGACCTTTATCCTTCCGAACTCTCCGGAGGCATGCTTAAACGATTATCCATTGCGCGGGCCATAGCGGTCAGGCCTGCCGTGATACTCATGGATGAACCTTTCGTGTATCTTGATTTCCAGACCAGGGAATCGATGCACAATCTTGTACTCGACCTGTACTCACAGGAAAAGACCACCGTGCTTTTCGTTACGCATGACATACGCGAAGCGATAATATTGAGTTCTCATATATACGTCATGTCCTCGTCCCCGGGCCATATAAAATCAGGCCTAGACGTCCCGTTCGGATACCCGCGCGATATCGGCGACCTGTTGCATGCCGACGGTTTCCATGACATATACTCTTCGGTAGATTCGCTGCTCAGGGAAGAGGTCAAAAAAACTTTCAGGAAAGAGGAGGAATACCTGTTGGAACACCGGGTCGGGAGGAAAAGGATAAGATGAGGTTCGCACGCGGATTGAAACATATGCTCATGAACACATACTCCCCGCTCATACTCCTGGTACTGTGGGAAGTGTCCGTAAGATGTGGATTCGTGAACAGCATATTCATCCCTACCCCTTCTTCCCTCTTCTCCGAGTTCTCCCGTCTCGTCCTTGCTGGCACATTGGCAAAAGATTGCGGCATAAGCCTTATGCGCATACTCGCGGGACTCGTAGTGGGCGGCCTGCCCGGCCTTATCCTCGGCGTTTTCATGGGCCGGAAAAGGTCCGTATATCTCTTCATGAACCCGCTTGTGAACATGGCCTATCCGGTACCCAAAATAGCCTTGATCCCGTTCATAATACTCATGCTTGGCATCGGGGAAGCTTCAAAGATAACCGTTATCGCCCTCGGGGCTTTTTTCATAATGCTTATAAATACATGCCACGGCGTATCCTCTATTGATCGCCGGTATTTCGATGTGGCCCGGGTCTATAAGTTCTCCGCCATGGACAGATGGCTGGATATCATCATTCCCGCGTCCATGCCTTCCATGTTCAACGGGATAAGGCTCTCATCCGGGCTGTGCTTTTCACTGGTAGTGGCCGCTGAGTTCATCGGCGGGTCATCAGGGATAGGCTACAGGCTTTGGACATCATGGGAGGCTTTTGATATAAAACGCATGTTCGTCTCGCTAATAGTGATATCCCTTATGGGATGGGCCTTCAACGCGATCATAGACATGATCGGAGAGCGCGCCATGCCCTGGAAGGCCCGGACTTAGCGGAACTCGCCGCGTTCCCTGCCCTCAAGGTATCTTCTTCTCACAAGCCAGTTAAAAATGATGTAGAACGGGGCGAAGATCATTCTCAGGCACAACGCGGTCCTTGATACGGTCTTTACCTCGGCATCTGATGGGACATATTCCTCCTCAAGAAGGTCTGCCGGGCACCTCTTTTCCCCGCCAGGGGCCGCAATATCCATTCCTCTTTTCTTTATTCCATCCTCCACTACGCCCCTTATCACCGGCATCATCATCTCTACATACTTCGCGACCGTCCCTTCACGCGTAGCCGCCGGGCTCACGCGCTGTCTTAAGTTCGAAAAGAACGTGAACCAGCACAACGGCTGTATGTATTTAGTGCTAAAGACCTCGAACCCGGTCCTGTACCCTTTATCCTTGAGGTATTTCCTGGTTTTGACATTGAGATCATATATCGGATTGATGAACTCCAGCCCATATCCGTGATACAGTCCCCTTATGGCGTTTATGAACCCGACCTTATGGGAACTATGGTGATACTCCGCCCTTGTGGCCCCGTCCGCGCATACCGTGATCCCGTGTTCCAGGCAGTACAATATTGACGCGGCGCGCATGGAAAGCTGGCAGGTACAGCACCACATCCCCAGGGGGGACCATTCACTCCCGAACGAAGCGCAGTTCTCAGGATATTTTTCAAGCAGTTTTTTCTGCACGCCCCTTATGTCCACTATTTTGTGCACGAACTTAGTATCCGGGTGTTCCCGTTCGAGATGCGCCAGGTTGCTCCGGGAAAGTCCCAGGAACACCTCCGTCAGCACCCTGAATGTGACAAGATGTACTTCTTTTGCCTTGCCGGCCAGTACGGTGGCCGCGGTGAGGGAATCGTATCCTCCTGAAAAATTAAGCATGACCTTATCTATATTTCGCATAAGGGTTCAATTCTCCTTCCGCGTACACTTCACGCGGAAATGGGATATATTCCATCTGGTAAAAGTACTCACAAACCTCATCAGCTATAAAACGTCCTTTTCCCGTAAGGTAGATCTTTTTATCGTCCACCCCGATGAGCCCGTATCCTTCGAGCGTCTTTATCCCATCGGCGAAACGTTCCGATATGTCGATGCCTGTCCGGGTCCTGTACATCTCTTTATATACTTTGCCCCAGCATTTGAGAGGCATTACAAGGGCCCTTATGGCATCCTCTTCTTGTGTGCGTTCCTTTCCCGATACGATAGGCATCCTACCCGCCGCTACACGCGCGCAGTATTCCTTCATATCCTTTCGCACGTTCCACGCGATCTTCCTGGCGTATCCGCTCCAGGAAGAAAGCCCTACTCCCATAACGTCATGCAACAAACAGCTGAAATCCCTGGCGTATCGCGACATCGCCGCGACGTCCCTCGCAAAAACCCTCGTAAGGTTCTCCTTATACCCCTTCTGCCCGCTGATCACTATGCCGAGGGCCTTCATCAACCTTATGTCATTTATATGTCCCTCTTCCGCCACAAGCCCGGGATACAGCGTCTTTATCGCCCCCTCTTCCGGGCCGTAAGGCTTGACGCGCAAACGATATAACTGAAGCTCCTCGGGCTCAAGGCCCACGGCCTTCCCCATATCGTCCATCCATCCCTTGACCGTTTGCCCCGGATAACCGTAAATAAGTTCGATACATATGTTATTGAAGCCGGCCACGCGTGCCTGTTCGAACGCGCGGACCGCGTCGGCGGCGTTATGCGCCCGTCCCATGCCTTCCAGTATCCTGTCGTCAAAGGACTGCATCCCGATAGTCAACCTGTCCACACCATATTCACGCAGTATCCTGAGTTTTTCAGAACCCTCAGGCCCGAGCAAAGTGGTCGGGTCCACGTCGAACGAGAGCTGAGAACAGGAGGAAATGTCCACGCGGTCCATGAACCCAGCCATAAAGAACGACAAGAGCTCCGGGGACATATCGGTCGGGGTCCCTCCCCCCACCAGTATGGACCTGGCCTTGACCCTCTCCACCCCGGTAGCCGCCATATACATATCCATCTCTCTCAACATGGACCTTATATATGTTTTTTTCTCCTCCTCAGGACAATTGACACATACCGCGAAATGGCAGAACACGCATTTCTTCCGGCAAAAAGGTATATGCGCGTATACGACCACCTTGCCGTCCCCTTCAGGACGATAACCGCTGAAATACCCTTCCGGCGTGATTTCCGGATATGTTTCTATCGGGGGATAGTGTATGGACGGGGCGAACATATCCCCGGACGCGATCATCCCGGCCCCCTGGAGCGCGTTAAGATCAAAAGCCTCAAGCATGGCTACGGCGTGATCTATCTGGTCATTTTGCGCGCTTTTCATATATCGCCATCCCCGCTAGCCGCTGGTTTCTCAAAAATAAAGAAGAACATATACCTTCCATGGAAGAACCTTTGTTTTTCGCTCATCATCCTGTACATATCCGTATCCTTGAATCTTCCCATTTGCCGGCCATGTTCCGCGGAAAGGTAAAGATCCTGCTCCTCTACGAACCGCAATCCTATACTCTCAAAATTCCGTTTCACGATATCCAGGTCACGCGCTATCACCAGCATTCCGTACGCGCTGCCGCCGGGCATACTTATCTCTTCCTGTCT
This sequence comes from Candidatus Omnitrophota bacterium, assembly GCA_028715965.1. Taxonomy (NCBI): domain Bacteria; kingdom Pseudomonadati; phylum Candidatus Omnitrophota; species Candidatus Omnitrophota bacterium. The sequence goes on from JAQUQS010000002.1 coordinate 121,443, forward strand.
TGGATCATCCACAAGATCTATCACGGCTATCCTGCCGCCGGGTTTCAAGGCCTTATACACGCTTTTCATGAATATACGCTGGTCGTTGAACGTGCTCCTCAGGTCATATGGTAACGCTTCGTCATTCGGGTCAAAGAGGAAAATAGCGCTCAAGAGGAAAAAAGCCATGTCAACGGAGTTTTCCGGCAAGGTTATATCCCTGACCTCATTCTTTACAAGCGTAATGTTGTCGTAAGGGTTGGCCTTTCTGTCAGACATGCGCTCCTCAAAATAATTCTTGAGGTCGTACGGCCACCTTATATCCACCGCGTATACCCTTCCGGCCGGGCCTACGGCCCTGGCCAGAGGGAAAGTGAAATACCCGGCGCCCGCCCCTACATCCGCCACCACATCTCCCTGTCCAAGAGCCAGCAAGCTGACGGCCTTCTCCGGATAGAACACCATATCCCGATCGGGCATCACCCAGTATTCCCAGTATCTGTAGGCATTCTCGACCTCCCGGTCACCCTGGATATCCGGCGTCTTTTCCCCGGCGCATCCAATGAACATGGATACGCACAGGAGCACCAAAAACGAACACACGCATGGATCCTTCCGGGACACGCCGCTCACAGGTAAATTCCTTTCTTGCTAAAACGGTCTTATGGTTTATAATGTATGATGTGCCGACAAGGGATCATTCCCCTTAGAGTAATATTATACATATAGTATCTCATTAAGACACATAATTATAGCAGAAAGACCTGGTCATGCCGTATTATCCGATAGACCACCTCAGAAAAGATATCAACGACACTCTCGAAGGGATATTATCCGGCTCTTCCGGCTTTCCCGAAATGAAATCCACCTCTCCGGAACTGGCGAAGAACCTGCATGGTTTCATCACCCGTAAGGGTAAACGTATCCGCCCGCTCCTTTTCCTCATAAGCTATCTGGGATATACTCCCAGGAGAAAAATGAATTATCCGGGGCTCTTGAGGTCCGCCGCCTCGATAGAATTGCTGCACGATTTCCTGCTGGTACATGACGACGTTATCGACAATTCGGACCTGAGGCGCGGAAAACCGTCGCTGCACAGGGTGTTCAACAAGACGTTCCGCGTAACAGCCCATGACAGGCTGGGGTATGACCTCAGCATAGTGGCCGGCGACATACTTTACGCCCTCGCGATCGAGAACTTCCTGTCCGTGGACGAGGACCCCGAACTCAAGGAAAAAGCCCTCCGTATCTTCACGGGTTCGGCCGTACTGACCGGCATAGGCGAATATATCGACGTGGTGAACAACACAAGGAATATCGACAAGCTCTCCCACAACGATATCGCGAGCACCTATATACTCAAAACAGCAAAATATACCTTCGAGGGCCCCATGCTGGCGGGATCCGTACTCGCCGGCGTAGGCGTAAAAGAACAGGAACGGATATCGGAAATGGCCCTTTCCCTTGGCCAGGCCTTCCAGATACACGACGACCTTATCGATATCTTCTCCACTTCGGGAGACACCGGGAAACCCATGTTCTCAGACCTAAATGAATCAAAAAAAACGCTGATCGCGTGGAGAACATGCCATTCCCTCAGGGGAAAGGACCGGGATTCCTTCAGGAAGGTCCTGGGAAAAAAGAACAAAACAGCCGCCGACCTCAAAAGGCTTTACAACATGATAACGGGCACAGGAGCCGGGGAATTCTGCCGCGGGGAGACTATCGCCCTGTTGGACAAAGCGATGGACTCCTGCCTTGAACTGAAAATAAACGCCAGATACAAAGAGGAACTCGTTTCCATGATAATCCGTTTGGCGAAAAAGACCGAAAAACTTCGCATACCTTCTTGAACACATGAAAATAAACATCGCTAAAAGTTCCGGGTTCTGTTTCGGGGTCAAAAGGGCCATAGAGATCAGCAGTTCCCTGGCCTGCCCGGGCAAAAAAGTATATGTGCTGGGCGATATAGTACATAACAGCTTTGTAGTCGAGGACCTTAGGAAAAAAGGCATCAAAAAGATCGAACAGATACGCCCCATGAAGAACGCGACCCTCATTATTCGGGCCCATGGTGCCGGAAAGAGCACTTTCCTCAAAGCTGAAAAATGTGGGTTCAAGATAGTCGACGCTACCTGCCCCAAGGTAAAAGAGATATACAAGATAGCCCGCCAGCTGGAGAAGTCCCACAGGATAATAATCATAGGCGATGCCGGGCATGACGAGGTCAAGGGCATAGCCGGACAGTTGGAGCATAAACCCATAGTGGTCGAATCCCCCGGGACCGTCCCCTTCGGCAAGTTGAGGAATTTCAGGAAGGCAGCGGTAATAACACAATCCACACAGACATTGGACAACATAAACAGCACTATGGACGTTCTCAGGTCGGTCCTGCCTGATGTGGAACTTTATAATACGACCTGCCGGACGACCCACATAAAACAGGAGGAGATCAATAGACTACCACGCAACAATGACGTCGTCCTGATAATCGGCTCCAAGACAAGCGCGAACACAAAAAGACTGTTCCAGATATCACGTAAGATCAACAATAAAACATACTGGATAGAGTCTTCCAGGGGCCTGCGTTCCTCATGGTTGACCGGAGCGCGAAGCGTAGGCATAATGGCCGGGGCGTCCACACCCGACAAGATAACGGATGCCGTGGTCAAAAAGCTCAAGTCATTCGGGAATAGCACCGGTAAGCGGCCTTCCCGGCAGAGCGCGAAATAGTTCCATCCCGATACGCCATGGACAAACTTTTTCCCGACATTAAAGAGGAGCTGCTTCAGGAGGACATCTCAAGCCCATACCGTCCTGACGAGATCTATGCCTTGTTCTCCGGCGAGATGGATACCGCGATCCTGGACAGTTCCCTCACATCGGACGCCGGGAGGTTCTCCTTTATAGGCCTTCATCCTTTTGCCAAGATCACCGGCCGCAAGGATAGGACAGTTCTCTCGACTAAAAGCGAAACGCGCAATATCGGGGAACCACCCCTGGAGGTACTTGACCACCTGATCTCATCGACCCGCGTTATCAACACAACGGACTCGCCCCTGGCCGCTGGCTGTATGGGGTTCTTCTCTTACGGCCTCAAGAACTCGATCGAGCTGCTCCCATCTAACGCCATGGACGACACTTCGATCCCCGACATCTATTTTGTGTTCTACCGGGTGATACTTACCTTTGACGCGACAAGACCCGGCAGGATACGAATATCCGTTCTTGACATGAAAGATAACGGCCGCCTCGACCCCGCCGAGCTGCTTGAGGACACCAAGCTCAAGATAATGGCATACCGGGGAGGGCGCATATCCCTCAGGGGCTTTTCCCGCGGGAAAATAGCTTCCAATTTCGCCAAACAGGACTACATCGCATCCATCAACAAGGCCCTTGAACATATACGCGCGGGCGACATCTACCAGGTCTGCCTGGCCCAAAGGTTCTCCTCATCTTTCAGTGGCGAGCCATACGATCTGTTCCTGCGGCTTAACCGCGATAATCCCTCACCATTCGCGGCTTATCTTAACTTCGACAGGATAAAAGTGGTCTCGTCCTCCCCCGAACTTTTCCTCAGGGTCCGTGGACGTTCGATAGAAACACGGCCGATGAAGGGAACAAGACCCATAGGCGGCACAGAGGAAGAGACCCGCCGAATGATACGCGAACTCACAGAGAACGAAAAAGAAAAAGCCGAACTTTCCATGATAGTGGACCTTGAACGCAACGACCTGGGAAAAGTATCTGAGCACGGCAGTGTGATCCTGAAGGAACACCGGCGGATAGAGACCTATCCGACCGTCATACAGAGCATCTCGATCGTACAGGGCACATTGAGAACAGGAACTTCTACCTCCGACATCATCAAGGCATGTTTTCCCGGAGGATCGATCTCTGGCTGCCCCAAGATCCGGGCCCTCCAGATGATCGACGAGCTCGAACCGCATGCAAGAGGCGTTTATACCGGGGCTATCGGGTATCTGAGCTTCCATGACACCCTGGACCTCAATATCGCCATCCGCACGATAACGATAAGGAATGGATACGCTTATTTCCACGCGGGTGGAGGGATCGTGGTCGATTCCGATCCTGAAAAGGAGTTCGAGGAGACCCTTATCAAGGCAAAAGCCCTTATCAACGCCGTTCGTCCAGTGAACGATTGAACATCCTGGCTTTCTCTTTTATCCTCGAGACCTTGTCCCACTCCTCCGGCGCGAAGGAAGGGAACACGCTGTTATTCTGGAGAAGCGGCTCATTTATACGTTCACCTGAAATACCCGCGAGCCTGGTCCCCGGCACCGGAGAGAACTCGCTCAACGATATCCTGGCTCCGAGAGAGTTTATGTACGCGATGCTTCCCTCTACGTCAGAGAAAGTGCTTCCTGGCACCCCGAGCATGAGATATACCGTGATGTCCCCACGCCGGTACCCCGCGTCATAGAGATACCGCACGGCCCCCTCCAGCTCGTCTTTCGTCACCTTCTCATGCCATCCCGCCCCTTTAATGTCATCCGCCGTTTCCAGGCTGAGTATTGGACGGACAAAGCCCGCCCCGCGCATTTTACGCGCTATTTCATCCGTCATAAACCGGGCATGAAGGCCGTTGGGCGTGTAAAAGTCCGCCTTTATCCCCCCTTTTTCAAGCAGGTCCAGATATTCGCAGAAATGCTGTCCGTCCGAGAGCAGGGCGTCGTCATAAAAAGCGAACTTCCTTATGCCTTTTTCATAAAGACCTTTTATCTCGGCAAAAGCCCTGCTCGCGGTTTTCCTCATAAGCGGCGGCGATAGCCTCCTCTGGGCGCAATACGCGCAGTCAAAAGGGCACCCCAGCGAAAGCCTGAGCACGGCGTACGGCGTGTTCGGATAGTAGCTGTAATCCAGGTCCTCGTCCAGTATGCGCGCGAAGGATATCTCTTCCCCTCCACCCGTTATACTGCCAAGTTCCCGTATATCCTGACTGGCTATGACATGATCGGCGCCGCTGTGCCTTACAGCATGATCATGACAAAGTGTGGCATACACGCCCCCCAGCACTATTACCGCTTTATCGTATCTCTCCCTGGCCATGCGAATAACCCTGAATACGCCCGGATACCAGTATGTCATGCCGGAAGAAACAAGAACGATATCCACGTCGGTATCCGGCAATACCCGCTCGAACACCTCATCAGGCATACCATACCTCTTATAGGCCCTGGGGACATCGCGGAGGACATCCGGTTTTTCGACCTCCTCTGAAAAGAATTTACCCGTACCGTCCCCATGTTCCTTGAGGAAAGTGGCCATTTCGGGCGCGTGCCGGTCCATGGCATCAGCCATATACAGCTCATGACCGCCCTTTTTAAGTATGGATGAGAGCTTCAGGAGTCCCCATGGTTTCATCCATAGGTCATACGCGGCAAAATCATATATCCATGGATTTATGAGGAGTATTCTCTTCATGTTCGTGTCTGTCCGGGTGTTCATGACCTGAAAGTATCGCCCGAAGTTCCTCGGGTGACACCAACTCATGCACACCGTCGATCTTCCATCCTCCGAACGTATAGACCGGCTTCTTGGCCCCAAGGGCAAAACCTATTTCCGAAAGTGTCCCGCATTTACCCGGCAGGGCGACCACCACATCCGGTCCTCCGGCGACAAGCGTATTACGTGAATACCCCATGCCGGTAGTGATAGCTATATCCACATACCTGTTGGCGTCATGTTTGTCGTCACCCGGCAACATGCCTATGGTCAGGCCGCCAACCGATTTCGCGCCTTTACACGCGGCCTCCATCACACCGGAGAGTCCGCCGCACATGAGCACCGCTCCCTCTTCCGCTATGATACGCCCCGTCTTTTCGGCCATCGCGTATACGGACGCGCCGCACTCGTGCCCTCCTACGACCGACACGACCAGTCTACCTGCCATAACTAACCTCCCGAGGTAACTTTCTTATTCCGATATAATGACTTCGACAGAAGGGTGTTCCCTCAATGTATTGTGGATCAGGCATTTGTCCATCGCGGCCATGAGAGCTTTCTTGCGTCCCCCAAGTTCAGTACCCGCCAGGCCTACCATCACCTTGATCGAAGATATCTTTTTATGGTCCTCACTCTCGGACCAATCCACATCCATCTTGAGCGCCGCCGGGTCTATGCCGGCCGTATTAAGATAACTTACGGCATACACGCCTATGCACGTACCCAGTGAAGCGATAAAGAGCTCGGGCGGGGTCATCCCCTCATCCGATCCGCCTTTTTCCGGAGAAAGGTCCACCGTAAGTTCATGACCCCTGGTCCTTACCTCGAACTTCTTACCTCCCCTGAAACTTATCTCCATCCCCATATCGCCCCCCTTGCCGGACTATCTTACATATGTCAGAAAATTCATCCACGATAAAATCCGGGTCGGCATCAATCATCTTCCCCTTATCCCCGATGCCGTAAGTGACCCCGCACGTCATTATCCCCGCGGCTTTCCCGGCTTTGATATCTACATCCATGTCCCCCACCATAAGACACTTTTCTTTCCGCATGCCGCCGACCAGAGCCTTATTTATGGGGCACGCGGAGGGTTTAAGGCAGTTCTCGTCATCTCCGCCGATAATATCCGAAAAATACTCTCCAACCCCCAGCGTTCTCAATGTCTTTTCCGCCGAGGCTCTTGACCTGTTGGTAACTATGACCCTGTGACGACCCAAAAGAGGCAACGTATCCCTGACCCCCGGATATAACGCGGTAGTATCTAGGCAATGCCGACCGTAATATTCCCGGAAAACGTTTCTCGCCTCCTCCAGCCTTTGTCCATTCCCATCCCCCAGGGCATCCGATAGAAGCTCGACCACGCCGCCGCCTATATACGATATCACTTCGTCATATGGCCTTTCCGGAAGCCCCATAGAGGACAACATGTGATTCACCGAAGAAACGATATCCCGGCTTGAATCTACGAGAGTACCGTCAAGGTCGAAGAACACTACCTCTAGTCCTGCCATCTTGCACCTATGCCTGTAAGAAGTTATTGTTCTTGCCGCGGAATAGAGCCTGTCAGGGATCTTTACGGTCCGTTCTTATAGGGTCCGAACCCGGATTCCAGTCAAGCGTCCTTATAGGATAAGGTATCACGATACCTTCCTCTTTATATCGCTTATGAAGCCTTTTTATGAATTCATGTTTGATCAGGTAATTATCCACGAACTCCCTGGCCCTCAGTATGACCGAGAAATCTATCCTGAAATCGTTAAAGGTATGGTAACGTATGAAAGGCTCGAATTCGGGCACACCGCCCTGGACGGTCCTAAGTACGTCCCTGCCGACCTCTATGGTCACCTTCTCCACCTGTTCCAGGTCGGAATCATAATGCACCCCTACCTGCACAAGCACGGCAAGTTCCGTCTCCGGGTAATAATAGTTGAGCACCCTAGAGTTCACCAGCACCTTGTTCGGTATGACCACGGTATTATTCGGGAGCATCCTTATCCATGTCGACCGCCACCCTATTTTAGTGACATACCCTTCTTCCCCCGTATCCAGCTTTATGAATTGTCCTAGAGATATGGGCTTGTCCATCACTATCTGAACACCCGAAAAGAAATTCTCAAGGGTAGGTTGCAGCGCGAGAGCTATCGCCAGGGATCCTATGCCCAGTGAAGCGAGAAGCGGCGTTATGGATATCCCGAAGCTGTCCAGTAATATAAGTACGCCTATACCGATAACAAGAAAACGGACCAGACCGGAGAACACCCCTTTTGAGGTCTTCAGGACCGGTATTTTTTCCGAATATATCGCTATGAGGCCCTTGAACATACGGTCCAGGAAAAGTATGATGGCCACTACGGCGGTAGCCTTGAACGTTATGTCCACGAACTTGATTATGTCCCCGCCTTCGCCCCCAAAGTCGAATACGTTCTCGACGAACGCTATGCCGGAAACGAATATAAGGAGAATGAGCGGCGTATCAAGAGATTCCAGCAATACGTCATCCAGTTTGGTCTTGGTCTTACGCGCGACGCTCACCACTTTTATATAGAATACCTTCTTGACCAGGAGGAATACGGTTATCCACAGGAAATAGATCACGGGCACATAAATGGATCCCGGTATCTCCAACCCCATAAGGACGATATTCTTCACTTCCTACCTCCGTGACCGGTTCTTGGGCCCCATTTACCGGGACGCATTGAAAAGGGGGGGCGGTCTTTCCGCCCCCCCGCTTATCCATAACGGGCTTAAGCCTTGCCGGCGCTGCCTAGAACATGCTCGTTCTTATGTTTGTACATAGCTATCAGGGCGTCCCTTGCCGGACCGAGATACTTGCGTGGATCGAATTCCGCCGGCTTTTCGTTGAATAGCTTACGCACAGCCGCGGTCATCCACAGGCGACCGTCGGAATCTATGTTGACCTTGCATACCGACGACTTCGCGGCTTTACGGATCTGTTCCTCGGGTATGCCGACGGAATCCTTAAGCGCGCCGCCGTTCTGGTTTATTATTCTTACCGCCTCTACCGGCACCGAAGACGACCCATGCAGGACTATGGCGAACCCGGGTATCCTTTTTTCCACTTCCTCGAGGATATCAAACCTGAGTTCCGGCGGGATGTACACTCCATCGGCGTTCTTGGTGCATTGTTCCGGCTTGAACTTGTTGGCGCCATGCGATGTCCCTATCGATATCGCCAGCGAATCCACCCCGGTGCGTTTAACGAAATCCTCGACCTCTTCAGGCTGGGTATAGGTCGACTTCTCGGCCGAGACCTCGTCCTCTATGCCCGCCAGTACCCCAAGCTCACCTTCCACGGTAACGTCATATTTATGCGCGTACTCGACCACCTGCTTGGTGAGTTCGATATTTTTCTCGTATGGGTGATGTGATCCATCTATCATGACCGAGGAAAAACCGCTTTCTATACATGACACACAAAGCTCGAACGTATCGCCATGGTCAAGATGCAGGGCTATGGGAATATCCTTAAGCCCCTTCGCCTTGGCGTGTTCCTTCATCATCTCCACGGCACCCTGCCCCATATACCTCAAAAGCGTCTGGTTGGCGTATTTACGCGCGCCGCTCGACACCTGCAGTATCACCGGTGACTGTGTTTCCACACAGGCCACGATTATAGCCTGGATCTGTTCCATATTATTAAAATTATACGCCGGTACGGCATATTTGCCTTTCATGGCCTTGGCGAACATATCTTTGGTATTTACCAGCCCTAGATCTTTGTAACTTGCCATTTTACTCCCTTTCTTTATGTTTGTTGGTAATATCCGGGGAAACCACCGGGATCTTTTTAAGTGACTATTGTATCAATTTCGGCACACAATACAAGGGAAAAATCGGATAACTCCTCCTCCTGGCCGGACATCACCCGATCCTGGATATTTCCGTAACTATCGCCACAGTAAAGTGTTAACGCTCACGCTCACCTGTTCCATATAGTAGCCCTGAACGCGCCAGCCAGCTTCCTTATGGCCTGCCCGCGATCCTTTTCCGCGGCAGCTATCAGTTCCTTCGCGGCCCGGTATTCCGGGATATCGTTCAGCATCTTCTCCACATAAGCGTCTATATCCCGGTCACTCATGTATGAGTCCCTTATTTCCTTGAGCTCTCCCGGGTCCAGGAAGAACCCGCCGCAACTATAGCATTCATCCACGTTGACTTCCTGGGACCTTTTGTACTTATGTATGTGCATGGGCATCTGGCACTTCGGACACGGGATCTGTCCCCTGTTCTCGTCATTGGTACGCGGCATCTTAAGGGCTTCTTCCAGGGCCCCGCCAAGCCCTTCGGAATGTTCATCAAGCATCTTTAGCTCCATATTATCGAACCAGATACCCTTACAGTTCTCGCACACATCGACCTTTACCCCGAAATTCTTTTCTACCATCTTCCCAGAGCATACCGGGCAATTCATGACGTCTCCTTTCATTATGACATTAGAACGAACCCACAAGCGACGACGTTATGCGTATATCGTTCTTTTCCGTCGACGGCGGCGGGGACGCGTTGTACTCATCCACGACACTTAATCTTACCGAAACGCCCTTATACAAAGGCGCTGTCAGGCTCCCTTTATATTGCAGCCTGTAAGAATCCATATCCTCGAGTTCCTGGTACAGGACAAGGTCATTGGTGAAGGTCAGTTTGTCCAGGATCTTGTTCTCCAGGAATATCCTGGGCCTTATTATGGCCGCGTCATCATCTTTTTTCGCCGTGTTATACTCCGTGTGTTGCCAGCCGATACCGATCTCAGCGAAAAGTCCCAGGGTTTCCAGGTCGTAGAACCAGTATCCGACACCCGTGGACGGGGTGTACCTTATGTCGATCTCGGCGAACTTATCATGGTCCGAGTCGAACCGGTAGAACTGGTACCATTTCCTGGTCCGGCCGAAGCTGTAAGCGTAACGCCCCATCGCGCTCCACTTCTGAGCATCCGGTTTCCCATCGACCGCGGAATAATAGATATCCCCCGCGGCGGTCATCTCATCCTCGTGTTCTATCTTACGGTTCACAAGCACGCTCCCGCTGAACTCATCCGTATCAGTATTCCCCCTTGCGGCGTTGTACCCCGCGCTGATCTCCCTTTTCCACCGGGCCGCGGGCTTGCCGGCGGGAGCTTCCTCCTCCGCTGGCCGAGCCCCGGACCTTTTCATGCTCTTTATCGCCGAGCTATCTATCTCCACTTCCCCCATATATCCGGTCCTCACCGTAACGCCGCTATCACTTTCCTCCAATATCTCCCCGGTGATCCTGTCCCCGTTATTCAGGACGAGCTCATCCCCGCGAACGGTGCCGGATATGGCCAGCGTGAACAAGATAGTTGTCATAAAAAACACAGTTTTCACTATTACCTTCCGTTTAATTTCGCCCCGCCGTTCACCCTTCTATCACCGGGGACGCGTCCGGATCAAAAGGATTAGTCCTTACCGCCAGCGAGAACAGGTAGGGATAATTTTTCTTGAGATGCCGCATATAATCCAGCCATTGATGCACAAGCAGCGCATAAGCCCGCTTTATATCACCGGCGATATGCTCCATATCCGCTTTGGGCAACGCCTCGAACGACGGCCGGGCCATCGATTCCCCCATAAGGTGGAAAACACCCCACAACAGTCCGGTGAATTTGTCATGTTCCAGCAAGTTAGGGTTAGCCAGGAGCTCGAGAAGCAGGAACTGTTTTACTTTAAGGATGTCCCTGGCTCTTTCAAAACCCGCGACGTCGGGCTCGATGCTGTACCCGTAGTTCCTCAGGAACAGCTCGATCCTCTCCCATTTGTCATCAGGCCAATCCGTGTCGATCTGGAGCTTGGCCCTGAGTTTATGTACATCCGGGTCCATAGCGGCGAATGTCCTGATAAGATCGGTACCGATCTCGCTAAAAAAAACACCGATAAGCATGTTGAGCTTTTCCAGGAAGATACGTTTCTCCCTGGAACTCAGGAACCGGTGTACTATCAGGGTCACTATGAGCACTTCAACGGGAACGAACGCGATATCCCCCAACAGGTAGATATAGATATGGTGCGCGTCATGGAAAATTAGGTAATGCAGGCCATATAGCAGTGCCGATAACAGGACAAGGGCTATCCCCAGCACCGTTTTCCACCCGAATAATCTTTTGAGTCGTGTTCCAGGCCATTTCACGCCCGCATCACCCCTTTATCATTATGAGCAACATCTTGAACCTGTCCATGGCCTTAAGCGCATGGGGTTCCCCCGCGGGTATGATTATGGCCTCCCCGGAACTGACCTGATGTTCCCCTCCAGATATGGTGACGGCCGCTTTTCCCTCGAGCACATATACAATGGCATTGAAAGGCGCGGTATGTTCGCTGAGCCCCTCGCCCTTATCGAACGCGAACATGGTCACGTTCCCCGCCGGCTCCTTGGCGATCACCCTGCTTACTATCGATGATTCCCCAAAACTGACCATGTCCGAAAGTGAAAATACTCTTGCCGGTTCCATATCCCTCCACATGTTATCGCGCCATGATCTCCTGGCGCGCGCCTTATTTCTTCTTCAATAGGGACGTTATACTTATCGCCTTGAACTCACCGGTCAGGTAAGATTCGATCGCGTCCAGTTTGTCCTTGAAGACACATTCCGCTATATGCGGACAGACCTTTCCCTTGAACATATGGTCGTTCAGGTGCATGGTACCCTGGAACGTTTCAAGGATATCAAATATGTTGATATCATCCGGGCTCAAGACCAGGGAAAACCCCCCACCCTTGCCCTTGCATGACTTGAGGACACCTTTTTTATTGAGGCGTTGGAATATCTTCCTGAGGAACGGCCTGGGTATTTCAAGTTCCTCCGCCAGCTCCTTAACGGAAACTATCTTTTTCCCCGAGCCGGCGATACACACCAGCGCCCTTACCGCGTAATCCGTGTCCCTGGTCATGAATTTCACTTTATCCTCCTCGATTTGCGAACTACCCGTTCCAGGTCAGCGTCGACACTAGTACGGACACTATAAGACAAACTCCAACAATATTATACATCAAAATCGTATTTGCGCCAGCTTCCACCAGGCCTTCCGGGTCCCCGGACCTTTTCTTGAGCACCTTCCCGGCCCTAAGGGCCGGGAAATACAAAAGCACGCATGAAAGTACCAGCGGCGGCAATATCCCGGATAACACATCAATGATAAGGCTGGCCACGGAAAGAACGGCCAGGGTCCAGAACAACTTATATCCATTATCCGGTCCTATCAGGCTGATAAGGTTCTTCTTTCCCGCCACCACATCCATTCCATGATCCGGTACCTCATTGCACACTATAACGGAAGTTATCAGGAACGATAACGGGAGCGACATGGCGATAGCGCTACCGGTGACAGTACCCGTTACCACGTAAAAAGCACCGCATATCAGCATAGGCCCGAACAGGAGGAATATCACGAGTTCCCCATAGTACCTGTAAGCTAATTTCATCGGTGGCATGCTGTAGGCTGCCGTAAGCGCGCCTCCGGCCAACATGAACATGAGAACGCCGATACCGGCCGTCATGATATACACGGCTATGCCCGCTCCCAGCGCCAGGACCATCAAAAAAGCCCCCGTCATCAGGCAAAGTGCCGGAGCCGCGCTGCCGCTAACGATGACCTTGCTCCCCCCGAAGAAGGGACTTGTATGAACGGAAAGGCTATCCGCTCCCATCCTGTAGTCAAAATAGTTATTAAGCGCGTTCCCTCCGGCATGCGCCGATATGACCCCCAGGAACCCGGCAACAACAGGCATCACGGATACCTCATATCCTTTATACACGGCGAACATCACCCCGGCCAGGAAAGGTAATATACTGGCCGGGATAAAGTTGAACCGCGTCATCTCCAGGAAGACCTTGAGCCCTTTCCGTACCCGCGCACCCGTGCTCATCATATCTTTATCTTTTTTTCCATATCCACGATATCGTGTCCTTCATACAAAATGTTCATATCCCCGTCTAACGCTATTATCGTGGGAATGCTCCTTACCCCGTAGCTATTGGCGACCTCACCGTCAGCATCGAGAAGCACGGTGTAGTTTATTTTCTTACTTTCGGCAAAACTCGAGACCTTTGCCGGGCTTTCCTGTATGTTCACACCCAGCACAGCGATATCCGCGCCCTTGCGGGTATTGAGATCATTCACATACGGGACCTCCCTCTGGCACGGCGGGCACCATGTCGCGAAGAACACGAGGACCGCTTTTTTCCCGGGCCCGAGCTTGTCCGAAAGCCTGACCTCGCTGCCGTTGAGGGCCTTCAGTGAAAAATCAGCGCCTTTGCCCGCCGGGCTTACAGGTTCATTTCCGGCCCTGGCGCAGGAACAGAACAAAAGTACAGGCAAGAGCACGAACGCGGTGAGGTTTCTCCTTAAGAACATTAAAGGTCCCATATCCATATCCTTTCCGGCCCCGGCGCTTATACGCTCAGCATCCCGGCCTTGAAAATGAAATATTCACCCAATAATATCATCACGAACGCGAAGACCTTCTGCAACACTTCCAGGGCCTTACCGGACTTCGGCAGGCCGGTCACTATACCCGCGAACGTCCCGACCACGACCAGCATGGTGCCCAGCCCTATGGCGTAGACAAAAAGCAGAGAGAACCCGGCAACTATGCTCCTTGTGGTGGCCACAAAGGCCAGCACGGCCCCCAGCACCGAAACGGAACAAGGTGAAGCGATAAGCCCCGATACTATGCCCATGAAGAACACCGAGAGCCCGCTGCCGCCACTTATCACTTTTCCCGCGCCGGCCTTATTGAGCAGGAACGCCGGTATCGGGACCACACCAAGAAAAGAGAGGGCGAAAAATATCATTATGTTGCCCACGATAAGATGCGCTATCGGGCTGGACTGCACCCCACCGAAAAGCTGTCCCGTATACGCCGCCACCATGCCCAGGACCGAAAATGTCAATGCCATCCCCAGGACATAAAGACACGATAACGCCAGGTTCGCGAGCTTGGACCTTTCTTTGTTTATCCCGATAACGCTTACCGTAACAGGTATCAGCGGATAGATACACGGAGTAAGGGACGTGATAACACCGCCCGCGTATACGACAAGATATGTCAAAAGCGAGACCTGGGTTATCTCGTAAGATATATTCCCTATCATGAACTTCTCCTTTCCCGTTCTTTACCCTTTATCATCCCATATAACTTGCTGCATGATATAGCGGCCACAAGTATGCCGCTCGAGACCGAGCCCAGCCACGCCGGCACCATATCATGCGCGCCGGAAGCGGTAACTATATCCAGGCTCATGGATCGTCCGTAAAGAACGTCCATTCCGGTACCCAAAAAAAGAGCGCATGCCACAATGGACCCTATGTATACCGCGAGCGCCTTGTAGCCCATATTAGTGCATACGACGGACATCGTGACTATATTGGTCGCCGGCCCGGCCATCAGGAATACCAGCGCCGCCCCGGGTGACATGCCCTTGATGATAAGGGCCGCCGCTATGGGGATAGAGGCTGTCGCGCACACATACATGGGGATCCCCGCTAAAAGCATTATGACCATGGACATAAGCCCATGCCCTAGATATTTTGAAATGATGTTCTCCGGCATGAAATAGGTTATGATCCCTCCCACCAGTATACCGATAAGTATCGCTCCACCCGTATCCTTCATGAGCTCGCCGAAAGCGTACGTGAAAATATGCCGGACACGTTCGCCGATAGTATGAGGGTGTTCCTTACGCGCGTCGCACAAAAGACACTCGGCATGTTCGACCTGGTCGCGGCCATCATCCTTCCCGGCCGGGATAAGGTCCATGACCGTACCGGCCAGCACGCCACTTATGAACGCCGCTACCATCCTGAACACGGTAAATATACCCCCCATGAGGGAATATGTCGCGAAGATGGAATCCACGCCGGTCGTAGGCGCCGAGATAAGGAAAGACAGGACCGCCCCCCTGCTGGCCCCGGACTTGCGGAGGGCCATGGCCGTGGGTATGACAGAGCACGAGCACAGAGGCAGGGGGATCCCGAATATCGAGGCCTTCACGGACGACAGGAACCCTTTCCCCCCCAAGCGCCGGGCTATAAAACGCGGGTCCAGGAACCCTCTCAGGAGACCGGCGAAAAGGAACCCGAACAAAAGATACGGAGCCATCCGGTTAAGCAGTAGATATGATTCCCTGAACACGCCCATTATCATGGCCATCTATATCCTCATCCTTTCCAGCCGTTCCACTGCCGCGACCGGCTGTCTACCGGCCTTATCACTTGAATATCTCGCCCGTCTCCCTTGACCAGAACAATATGTCCAGTTCATCCATGGCTATACCGATATCGCGGGAAAAACACCTGAGCCGGGCCTCTAATTCAGCATACCTCTGTACGGTAATATTCGAAGGTATCTCCTTTACCAGCCCCAACCTCTTCATGTTCCTGAGTATATGGACATCTAATATGGCCAGGTCCCCGCCGAAACCGATATTCCGCAGGAAGTGACTGGCCTCCTTATACCCGACACCTTTTATATTGTCCGCAAGCCACTTCCGAGACGAAAGAACGTCCTTTCCGTCTATCCTGGACCTTATCTCTATCTTTCCGCCTTTCGAAAGGAGATCGCGGTCATACACAATGAAACGGGCCTTGTTGTTGGGGAACCTCACGCCTACAAGGTGTTCTCTGATCTCATCTTCATTCCCGGTATAAAGCACACGTGTCCCGACAAGGGTTCTTATGGCCCGGTCGCATACCACAGCCTTGGACTGGGGGGTACATACACAGAAACAAAGTTCGGCGAAGATCTCCTCATCACCCAGCGCCCATATCTTCTTGAATTCGGAAAGACGGCGCCGGATGCTCTTTTTCTTGGCCGCGTATTCGGCCTTCAGTTGATGTTTCATTTCACGTAATCTATCAATTGTTCCACGAGTTTTATATGGACGATCTCGTCATCCCTTATCGCGGTGAGCTCTTCCTTTATCTGGGGATCTTCCAGCTGGCTGATGTAATGCTCATAGAAGTTCTTGGCTCTTTTCTCATGTTCCAATATCTCCCGGAATTCCTTCCTCATCACGTCAATATTCACTGCGCCCTCCCGCCTCTACGCGACGCGCTATGCCCTCTACCGCGGCCTTATGGCGCGTTGAATCACTATGTAGCTTGTGGAGTATCTTCTTTATTTTTCCCTTGGTCACATCGTCGATATCCTCGGCATGGGCCAGAAGCCCTTCGGAGAACTTCGTGAACATAGTGACCATGCCTTCTTCGACATATATGACCTCCTGAAGCCCCGCTATGAGCCTTTCCCGGCTTATCATACGCTCATCCTTTCATCCTCGACACATAGCGGAACGCGCCAAGCGCCGCCTTTGCGCCTTCTCCCGCGGCTATCACGATCTGTTTTTCCGGTACATTGGTCACGTCCCCCGCCGCGAATATCCCCGGGATATCGGTCTCGCAAGCACAGTTGATCTTGATCTCTCCAAGCTCATTCTTCCCGACGATCCCGGCGAACTCCGCATTAGGTGTAAGCCCGACCTCGACGAACACGCCTTCAGCGGGCACTTCTTCCTCTTTGCCCGAAACGTCGACCAGTATACCGGTCACGAACCTGTCACCCTTGATCTCCTTCACGACGCTCCGGTTCATCACTTTTATCCTGCCATCCGCTTCGATCTTCTCTTTCAGGATCGCGTCTCCCGTAAGGGCCGGGGCCACATTGACAATGGTGACCTCACTGGCTATCCTGACAAGCTGCAGAACGGCCTCAAGCCCGGAATTCCCTCCTCCTACCACGACCACCTTTTTCCCGGAGAAGATCGGGCCATCGCAGGTAGCGCAATAAGCTACGCCCTTGTTCCTGTATTTCTCCTCGCCCGGTACGCCTAGCTTGCGGGAATGTTTTCCCGACGCAATTATCAAGGTTCTCGCGCTGTATTCCCCCTTATCGCTCCTGACGGTCACGACCCGGTCCCCGGAGGAGATATCCGATACGGATTCAGGCATATGGATGTCTACATCGTATTTTCTGGCGTGTTCCTCGAACTTGGCGGCAAGGTCCGTCCCCGATATGAATTGATACCCGGTATAATTCTCTATATCCCCGCTCCAAGCTGTCTGCCCGCCGATATCCAGGGTTATAACGACAAAGTCCATCCTTTTTCGGGCGGCGTAAACCGCAGCCGTTATGCCGGCCGGGCCGGCCCCTATGATGATCAGGTCACGAACTCTGGACATAATGGACTTTCCGTGAACGGAACATGAGTTTCGCTTATATCCCAAGCGCTTGGGAGATCCTGGCCCTATCAAACCCGACTATTATCTCACCGTCTATATCCGCAACAGGCACACCCATCTGGCCGGACCTTTCTACCATTTCCTTCGCCTTTGCCTGGTCGGCGGATACATCTATGTTCTCGAACTCAACGTTGTTGGATTTCAGGAAATCCTTGAGCCTGATACAATACGGACATGTTGGAGTGCTGTATATTTTGACCGTCTTCATATGGCACATCCTCCTTTCATCTCACAAAGCATAGCAACATGCTTTTTCTCCTCGCTTATAAGCTTGTCCACCAGATCACGGTTATTCTCAGGCACCATCTTCCTCATCTCTTCATAGAATAGGATGGAATCCTTCTCGAATTTCAGGGCGACATCAATACCGTCTATATAATCCCTGACATCACGGGCGATCTGGGCGCCGCTATCCTTGCGCGTAAAAACGTTCTGGCTGGCCATCTGGTTCATGTACACGAAATACTCATCCGGATAGGCGCCTTCCGGCTCGTAATCGCACGCGGCGGCGGATATCTCCCTGAAAGCGGCGATATGTTTTTTCTCTTCATCCGAAAGGAATTCGAACATCGCCGCGGCTTTCTGGTTACCCGCCTTTTTTGCCATTTCGGAATAGAAGGCCCTGCCGTTCTTCTCTATCTGGACCCCCAGCTCCACGACCTCGCACGCAGAGAATCTCTTGTCCATATGTGCTCCTGTCGTTTGCCGTCAATAATTCTCACAGAAAAGCTCGAAATACGCCATGGGATGAAGGCACGACGGGCATTTCTCAAGCGCGCTATCGCCCGTATGCACATACCCGCAATTACGGCACTTCCACATAACGGGCGCGTCCTTCTTGAACACCTTGGACTTCTCGATATTCTCTATGAGCTTGCGGTACCTGGCCTCATGCCTTTCCTCGACCTTGGCGATATTCAGGAAACACGCCGCGATATCTTCAAATCCTTCTTTTTTAGCTGTTTCCCCGGCTTCCTTATAGAGTTTCGTCCATTCCTCATGCTCCCCGGACGCCGCCTCCTTGAGGTTCTCCAACGTAGTGCCGATGATACCCGCCGGGTACGAGGCCTGTATCTCCAGCATGCCTCCCTCGAGATACTTAAAGAAACGCTTGGCGTGTTCTTTCTCGTTATCGGCGGTTTCCAGGAATATCGCCTCTATCTGCATGTAGCCCTCTTTACGCGCCACACTGGCGGCAAAGGTATACCTGTTCCGGGCCTGCGACTCGCCCGCGAATGCCGCCAAAAGGTTCTTTTCCGTCTTTGTTCCTTTTACACTTGCCATTTCTCCTCCTTCGATACAGCCGTGACAACTTCCCACGGCATTTTCCATGTTCACGCTTTCCAAAGATCATGTATTATGCAATATTCCCGCACCTTCCTTATCTTCCCTTTATCCACGCAAAAAACAGCTTCCGGCGCCTGCCCCGGTTTAAGCTCGGAACGCAGCACTTCCGTATCCGTCTCCACCTCTATGAACTTTATATAATGTTTTTCCTCCATGGGATGCGCGACGCTTCCCACCTTCACCTTCACTCCACCCGAGGCGTCCTCCACGACAGGTACATGTTTTTCCAGGCCCTGGTCGGCGGTCTTTTCCTCGAGCTTCACCATGGGCTGCCCGCAACATACCAGCGTCGGTTGTCCCTCATTAACGATCTCGACCACATGCCCGCACACATTACATTTATAAACGTCCCTGAGTCCCGTCATGATAACGCTCCTTCCATTTTTTTCTGTAATCCCACTAGTTCGTCCGGGGCGGGTATATAATTCATCTTTGCGCTTTCCATCATGTCGAACCCCATCCCCTTCAATATTCCCTCTATCTGGGGGACACTCTGCCCTCCCCAGCCGAAAGACCCGAACGCGAGACCTTTCCTGCCCTTAGGCGCCAGGCCTTTCAGGTATGTAAGAAAAGCCCCGACCGGCGGCATCATGCCGTTATTAAGCGTCGGCGACCCTACACATATATATTCCGCGGTAAGCGCTTTTGTCATTACATCCGAAATGTCATTGGTCTTGAGGTCCATAAGGTATGCCTTGTATCCCCTGGCGGTAAAAGCGTCGTGTATCACCCCAGCCATCTTCGCGGTAGATCCCCACATGGTCGAGTAAACAATAACGGCCGCTTTCTCGGTCGCGTTGTCCGACCATTTCACGTATTCCGAAATTATCTCCTTAAGGTGTTCCCTCCATATGATACCGTGGCTGGGCGCTATCATGTCTATATCCAATCCCCCCAGCTCACCAAGGGCTTTTTTGACCTGCGCTCCGTAGGGAAGCACTATATTGGCGTAATACTTCGCCGCCTCTTCCCGGGATATCCCCCATCCCAGCTCGTCGTCGAACCTCTCAGGGGAAGCGATATGCTGTCCGAACGCGTCGTTCGGAAGGAGCAACTTATCCTGCGGGATGTACGTAGCCATGGAATCCGGCCAATGCACCATCTGCATAAGTACGAAATTGAGTGTTCTGGCCCCTATGTTCAAGGTATCGCCCGTGTTCACTACCTTGAACTTCCAATCCCCGCCATAATGTTTTTTGAGCCCTTTTTCCCCGTTAGGGGAAGTAATGACCGTAGCGTCCGGGCAGACCTTCATCATCATGGGTAAGGATCCCGAATGGTCCATTTCCACGTGATTGGATACTACATACTCTATCTTGGCTGGGTCAACGACAGAACTTATCCTTTCCATCATTTCGTCATAAAGGTAGTATTTGACCGTATCCACAAGTGTTATCTTATCGTCCAGGAGAAGATAGGCATTATACGTGGATCCGCGGTTCGTACTGTACCCGTGGAAATCCCTCAGGTCCCAATCTATGCCACCCACCCAGTGAACACCCTTTTTTATCTCTACGGATCTCTTCACCCTTTCCACCTCTTTCTATCATTTAGCGGCCGGAGGAGGCGTGAATACCCTGGCGGCCAACTCCTTGTCTATCATTAAAAGCCCGTTGCCGTCCTGTCCTGTCAGTTTCAGCCTGTTCATATTGCTCGTAGCGTTCTCTTCTTCCTCGACCTGCTCCGTTACGAACCATTGCAGGAATATCTCCGTAGCATGGTCCTTTTCCGCGCGCGCCTGATCCACAAGTTTATTTATGAGACCTGTTACTATTTTCTCATGCGCCAGGGTCTTCTTGAAAAGTTCGAGCGGAGAACTGAATTTCTGGGGGGGCTCATCCACGGACTTCAGGAGCACTCTCCCTCCCTGTCTGTTGACGTAATCATAGAACTTCTGCGCGTGAGCGAGCTCTTCCTGCATTTGTACCGTGAACCAGTTAGCTACTCCGGGAAGACCGGCCTGCGCCGCGTAACTCGCCATACCCAGATACAGGTATCCCGAGTATATCTCTTTATTGATCTGGTCATTAATACTTTTTACCATTTTATCGCTAAGCATGGCTTTCTCCTTTGTTAGACCATCAGTACCGGTCCGGTCAGGCTTGTGGCTCGAACTGGTCCTTACCTACACCGCATTCCGGGCAGACCCAGTCGTCAGGTAGCGACTCGAAGGATACATTACCGTTCTCGGCCGGATCATAGATATAACCGCATACCGTACACTTGTATTTCTGCATAATGACTCCTTTCGGGAAAAAAGAACTTAAAGAACTTAAGGAATGATATTATTCATATCTCATATTCTATACTAAACTGTCGGCTCTTTCTATGTTTTTTGGTCATCCGGGGAGCACCAGGTATGAACGCGGCTCCTTCATAGCGTACCCGCCCTGACGGAGCCGTGTCCATACCGGACAGGGCAGTTTAGTGTCTTGCCCGGGACTCTGTACAGCACCCTTCTTTACAATGGGCGACCGGACGGAGCATATATCTGATCGTGATTTCCATCCCTGCCTCCTTTCTTCCCTCCGTTAACATTGTGTATACCATATAATAATGATACCATAAGGGTATCATTTGTCAAGTCCTTATCCGTTTTTTCCGTCCTTCCATGCGCGCGTATAATAGTACCTATACGCGCTATTACGATATCTATTATGGTACCGCAATCTTATGAACATATCAACCTCCGCAAAAAAAATGGTCCCTCTTGCCTGGCGGCAGGAGGGACCATTCCTTTACATCGACCTTGTGACGTCTATACCACGCCCTGGGCCATCATGGCATCGGCGACTTTGACAAAGCCCGCGATGTTAGCTCCCTTTACGTAGTCGACATAGTCCTTTTCCTTCCCGTATTTTACGCAATTCTCATGTATGGCGATCATGATGTCATGGAGCTTCTTGTCCACTTCTTCACGCGACCAGGATAGCCTCATACTGTTCTGACTCATTTCCAGGCCGGAAGTAGCCACACCGCCAGCGTTCGCCGCTTTGCCGGGGGCGAAAAGTATACGGGCCTTCTGGAACACTTTAACGCCTTCCGGTGTCGTCGGCATATTGGCGCCTTCCCCGACAGCGATACACCCGTTCTTTATGAGCGCTTTCGCGTCTTCCCCGGAGATCTCGTTCTGCGTAGCCGACGGGAAAGCTATATCACATTTTACCTGCCAAGGCCGCTTATTGGGATAATATTTACATTTGAACTCCTTGGCACATTCTGATATACGCCCGCGACGGACGTTCTTCAGGTCCATAACGCATTTCAGTTCCTTATGGTCAATACCGCCCTCGTCGTGTATGAAACCGTTCGAATCCGACAGGGTAACGACTTTTGCCCCGAGCTCAAGCAATTTCTCCACGGTGTACTGCGCCACGTTGCCGGAACCCGACACCGCGCAAACCTTGCCTTTAAGAGATTCCCCTTTTGTCTTCAGCATCTCTTCGACCATATACACACAACCGTATCCTGTCGCTTCCGGCCTTATAAGGCTTCCTCCCCAGCTCAATCCCTTGCCGGTCAGGACTCCGGTAAATTCGTTCCTCAACTTCTTGTACTGACCGAACATGAAACCTATCTCGCGGCCACCGACCCCTATATCCCCGGCCGGCACGTCCGTATCCGGACCGATATGCCGGAAAAGCTCGCTCATGAAGCTCTGGCAGAACTTCATGACCTCGTTATCGGATTTACCCTTGGGGTCGAAATCCGAACCGCCTTTTCCCCCACCCATAGGAAGCGTGGTAAGACTGTTCTTGAACACCTGCTCAAAGGCCAGGAACTTCAGTATGCTCAGGTTAACGCTCGGATGGAACCTGATGCCCCCTTTGTACGGACCTATCGCGCTGTTCATCTCTATGCGATATCCCCTGTTTATCTGTACCTCGCCCTTATCATCTAACCACGGAACGCGGAACATGATCACCCTTTCCGGTTCCACCATCCTCTCCAGTATCTTAGCCTTCTTATATTTCGGGTTCTTCTCCATGTACGGCGCGAGAGACTCCACTACTTCCTGCACGGCCTGCATGAATTCCGGCTCGCCCTGGTTCTTTTTGGTAACAGCTTCCATCATTTCATTGATCTTCTGGCTCATGTTTTTCCTTTCCGATTTATTTTACCTTATGTTTGGATCCTGTCCCCCGGAGCCAAGCCCCGCCTTACAGCAAAAACAGGACATTATAATATCTTTTTTAGAGTGTTTTTTATGCATTAACCGCCAAAAAAAAGGAGAACGACCCGTTCCCCGTCCTTCCTTTTCCATCACAATGCCGCCAAATACGTGTCTATGGCCCTGGCGGCCGATTTTCCGGCACCCATAGCGGCTATGACCGTGGCCGAGCCCGTAACGATGTCCCCACCCGCGAAGATATCCGGGATGTTCGTAGCCCCATGTTCCTCAGTTTTTACATAACCTCTTTTCGTAAGCTCCAGACCCGGTATATTCCCTATTAATAGCGGGTTCGGACCGTTCCCTATAGCCACGATCACCGTATCGACCTCCATATCGAAGTCAGAGCCGTCCACAGGTACGGGCCTGCGCCTGCCACTTTGGTCCGGTTCTCCCAATTCGTTCCTGAGACAGACCATTTTCCGTATATTACCATTGCCGTCATCCTCGATGCTTATGGGCGTGGTAAGAAGGTTGAACTCTATCCCCTCTTCGCGGGCATGGTGTATCTCCTCTATCCTTGCCGGCATCTCAGCCTCGGTACGTCTGTATACTATCATGACTTTTTCGGCCCCCAGCCTGAGAGCGCTTCTTGCCGCGTCCATGGCCACGTTCCCCGCTCCTATGACCGCCACACGTTTACCCACGGTCACCGGGGTATCGTATTCGGGGAACCTGTAGGCCTTCATCAGGTTGACCCTGGTAAGGAATTCGTTGGCGGAATAGACGCCGTTCAGGTTCTCGCCCTTGATGCCCATGAAATAAGGAAGACCGGCGCCGACCCCGACAAAGAACGCCTTGAACCCATCGGCCCTCAGTTCTTCTATCCCCTTGATCTTTCCGATTATATAGTTAAGCTTAAGGTCCGCGCCAAGCGCCTTGATCGACTCTACTTCCGCGTTCACTATATCTTTCGGCAAACGGAACTCGGGTATACCGTACGTAAGCACGCCTCCCGGCTGGTGCAACGCCTCAAAAATGGTCACGTCATGGCCTTTTTTCGCCAGGTCGGCGGCACAAGTAAGACCCGCGGGCCCCGCGCCTATGACCGCGACCTTTTTACCTTTCCCGCGCATCCCCGGGGAGTGGTCTTCCGGCAGGGACGCGCCTTCCCTTTCGCGATCGGCCACGAACCTTTCAAGGCTCCCGATGTTTATGGGTTTTCCCGTCTTCATGAGTACGCACATCTTCTCACATTGGTCCTCCTGCGGGCAGACCCTTCCGCATACGGCCGGCAGGCTGTTCGTTTCCCTTATTACGGATATCGCGTCACTGAAGCGTTCTTCCTTGATAGCCTTGATGAACCTGGGTATGTCTATTTCCGCGGGACAGCCTTTCACACATGGCTTGGTCTTACACTGAAGACACCTCATAGCCTCGGATACGGCTTCTTGTTCACTGTATCCCAAGGGGACTTCCCTGAAATTCTTAACCCTCTCCCTGGGGTCCTGTTGTCTCATCTCGATTCCCTTTCTGCTGATATTCTCACTTTAGACCGAGCCCTATACGGCAATCCTTCTCATAACGGTCTAGAGATATTTTTTCCTTGTCCCTGTATCTGCGCCCTCTTAACATCAGGTCGTCGAAATCCACGAGGTGTCCGTCGAATTCCGGCCCGTCGACGCAGGCAAAACGCGTTTCCCCGTCATACATCACCCTGCATCCGCCGCACATACCGGTACCATCTATCATTATGGAATTAAGCGACACCATGGTCTTTATCCCCTTACCACGGGTCATATCGGACACCGCTTTCATCATGGGGATCGGGCCTATGGCATAGACCAGGTCGTATCGCTCCTTACCAACAAGCTCCGCCAGCACATCCGTAACGAACCCCTTACGCCCATACGTGCCGTCATCCGTGGTCACGTATACTTTATCCGATATTTTCCTTATATCGCTCTCGCATATCACCATATCCTTGTTCCGCGCGCCTATTATGACCGTAACATCACAGCCCTCCTCACGCAAGAAACGCGCCACCGGATACGCTTCGGCCGTGCCTACCCCTCCTCCTATGCATATCACCTTACCCGATGTCCCCGATCGCACGGCATGTCCAAGAGGTCCAGCTATATCGAGCACGTTATCGCCCTGCTCAAGCGCGCAAAGTTTTTTTGTGCTTACGCCCACAGCCTGACATACGACCGTTATCGTGCCTTTTTCCCTGTCCCAGTCATACAGTGTAAGAGGGAACCTTTCTCCATTCTCATCTATTCTGAGTATGACGAACTGCCCCGCATGGGCGGCCGCGGCCAGATCCCCGGCTTCACACTCTACGAGACATATTTCAGGGGACAACTGTTCTTTCCTTACTATCCTGTGCATATAACATCCTTTCAGCCGGTACATAACGCCTGGAAGCGTCATACGCCGTCGCGCCTAGATCCCTAAAAGGGCCTTTTTCGTCTCCGCCCCGACCTTGCCATCCACCTTCAAACCCTTGTTCTTCTGGAAAGCCTTTATCGCCTCAATGCTTTTGGGCCCCAGTTTACCGTCTATGGCGCCGTCATAATAACCGGCGTTCTTGAGTATGGTCTGTACATCCCGCGCGGACAGGTCCGTTCTTTTGAAAAGCGCCGCCCGTGTCTTCGGCCCCGCTTTCCCGTCCACCTTAAGGCCATGGTCCCGCTGGAAATCCATGATGGCCTTCCTGGTTCCGGGCCCCAGTTCCCCGTCTATATCGCTTTTGTAATAGCCCATGTCCTTCAGGGCCCTCTGCAGGCTTTTGTCGATCTTCTCGTATTTCGCGGAGGTTGACACGCTACCGGAAGACCCGCCGTAAGCGGAAGAGTCCGCGACCATGGTCACCGCGCCGCTTGAGTGCCTTATCTGTCCCGACTGCCCCTCGGACCCGCCCTCAAGAGCGGATATCCTCTGTTCCAGGTCTTCCACGTGGGATCTCTTCGCGTACGAAGCGCATCCCGATAATACCAACGAACATATGATCATACCGGAAAAAAGATATCTCATTTGTCCCCCTTTTGAAAGGAAAGGTAAAGATCGAACGGTACATATTATTTGATATAGTATTGTACGGGATATCGGCGTTAACGGCAATTATTTTTATAACAAAAAAATTTTTTCCGTCAACGGACCCCGATCAGGAGACTCACATGCTATATGATGAGCCGGTATCAGGCAGATGGAAGTCCACTGGCACCCATGAGGTATTCATCTACAGAACGTGCGGCCTTACGCCCTTCCTGTATTGCCCACACGACAAGCGACTGACCTCTTCGCATGTCGCCGGCGGCGAAGACCTTGTCGACCGAAGTCTTGTACGTGTCGTCCGTCCTGACGTTACCTCTTTTATCAAGCTCAACACCCAGTTCGGACAACAGGCCTTCAGGTTCGGGATGGAGGAACCCGGCGGCTATGAGCACAAGGTCCGCGTCCACGTGAAATCCGCTTTCCGGGACCTCTTTCATCATCGGGCAGGAGCCCGCCTGGGACTTTTCGAACTCAACGTTAACGCAATCAAGCCCGTTAACAACCCCACCGGAGCCGGTGAACCTCTTAGTAAGGACAGACCACTGACGCTGGCCACCTTCCTCATGGCTGGTGGATGTCTTTAATATCAACGGATAGCGGGGCCATGGATATTCATCCGTACGACATTCCGGCGGTCTGGGCATAAGTTCTATCTGCACCACACATGCCGCGCCCTGCCTGTGGGCCGTGCCCACACAATCGGATCCCGTATCCCCGCCGCCTATTACCACCACTTTTTTCCCTTTGGCGTCCATGGCCTCCCCTGAGGGCATCCTGTCACCCTGTACCCTCCGGTTCGCCTGTGAAAGATAGTCCATGGCGAAACATATACCCGAGAGTTCACGCCCATCTATTTTGATGTCCCTTGGGACCCGCGATCCTCCGGCAAGACATACCGCGTCAAACTTCTTTAAAAGATCGCGCGCGGGTTTATCCTTACCGACGCATACTCCTGTCATGAACTTTACGCCTTCATCCGACATGAGTTTAACTCGCCTGTCCACTATGCTCTTTTCCAGCTTGAAATCCGGTATCCCGTAGCGCAGCAGCCCCCCCACACGGTCATCCTTCTCGAACACCGTTACTTCATGTCCCGCTTTATTGAGTTGCGCGGCACAGGAAAGACCCGCGGGACCTGAGCCTATAACAGCCACCTTCTTGCCCGTTCTTATCTTCGGCGGCCTGGGTTTTATGATCCTCTCGCGGAACGCGTGTTCTATGATATCATGCTCATTTTCCCTGATGGTGACGGCGTCATCATTCACGCCAAGCACACATGCGTACTCACAGAGGGCCGGACAGACCCGTCCGGTCATTTCTGGAAGATTGTTCGAGGCATCAAGAAGCTCGAACGCTTTTTCCCATTGGCCCCTGAACAAGAGGTCGTTCCATTCGGGGATATAATTACCCACGGGACATCCCCAGTGACAGAACGGCACACCGCAGTCCATGCACCTTGAGGCCTGCCGCTCGGACTCAGGATCTTCTCTTTCCAGGCTCACTTTCCCGTAATCAGCGACGCGCTCGCAGACCGGGCGATATCCCGATGCCTGCCTCTTGACCTTCATGAAACCTTTTGGATCACCCATCCGACACCTCCAGAAGTCCCAGGGCCCCCTCGCCCTTACTTGCTTCAAGGACCTTTTTATATTCGACCGGCATTATTTTGGCGAATTTCGCTATATGCGTGGGAAGATCGTCCAGAATGGTCTTCGCGATATCGCTTCCGGTATATTTTAAGTGGTTCCTCACAAGGTCGCGCACAAGTACGCGGTCCTTATCGTCAAGCTCCTCTATGGTCACCATCTCCATATTACATCGCGTACTGATATCGCCGGACACGTCATGAACATAGGCGATGCCACCCGACATACCCGCGGCGAAGTTCCTTCCGGTGCGTCCCAGTATGACCACTCTCCCGCCGGTCATATACTCGCAACCGTGGTCCCCCACACCCTCGACGACGGCGTACAGTCCGGAATTCCTTATACAGAAACGTTCACCGGCCAATCCACTGATGTAGGCCTCGCCGGACACCGCGCCGTAAAATGTCGTGTTGCCTATCAATATGTTCTCTTTCGCGGGATAGGTCGTCCTCCTGTCCGGGTATATGATGACCTTACCTCCGGACATGCCTTTACCAACATAATCGTTGGCCAGTCCTTCCAGCTCGAACGTCACACCTTTTGCGAGGAACGCCCCAAAACTCTGCCCGGCCACTCCGTTGAATTTGACATGTACGGTATCTTCCGGAAGTCCTCTTTCCCCATACACAGAACATATATTCCCGCTGAGCATGGCCCCGGTGGTCCTGTTCACGTTCCTTATGGGCATCTCTATCCTGACCGGCTCCGCCTTGGCCACCGCTTCTTTCGCCATCTCGATCAACCTGCGGTCAAGCACTTCGTTAATTTTATGGTCCTGCTCTATCACGCGATATGTACCCGTATCCCCGGGCGCCTTGGGCTGATAAAGTATCCTCGAAAGATCTATCCCCCCGGATTTTTCCGGCAATATGGCCCTGTTGACCTCCAGAAGGTCCGTACGACCGATCATCTCATCGACCGTGCTCATACCCAAACGCGCCATTATCTCCCTCAGTTCCTCTACCACGAACACCATGTAATTCTCCACATATTCGGGCTTACCCTGGAAACGCCTCTGTAAGAGCTCATCCTGGGTCGCCACGCCCAGAGAACAGTTGTTGAGGTTGCAATGCCTGAGCATGACACACCCCAGCGTTATGAGCGCCGCGGTGCAGAACCCGTATTCTTCAGCACCCAGGAGCGCGGCCACGGCCACATCCCTGCCGGTGCGTATCTGTCCGTCTGTCTGCAACCTGACCCTGCTCCTGAGATCGTTCAGGACCAGCGTCTGGTGGGTCTCTGAAAGCCCCAGTTCCCACGGCAGCCCGGCGTGGCGTATAGAGCTTCGCGGGGAGGCTCCCGTACCGCCGTCCCCTCCGGATATGAGTATCATATCCGCGTGGCCTTTCGCCACCCCGGCCGCTATCGTTCCCACTCCGACCTCAGATACCAGTTTCACGCTTATCCTTGCCCGGGGGTTGACGTTCTTCAGGTCGAATATGAGCTGCGCCAGGTCTTCTATGGAATATATGTCATGATGCGGAGGAGGTGATATCAATGTCACTCCCGGGGTCGTATATCTGGTCCTAGCTATGATCGCGCTGACCTTATGCCCTGGAAGCTGCCCTCCCTCGCCAGGCTTCGCCCCCTGGGCTATCTTTATCTGCAGCTCATCGGCATTGACCAGGTAATTGGTGGAAACACCGAACCTGCCCGAAGCCACCTGTTTTATGGCACTCCTCATGGAATCCCCGTTCGGCAGCGGCTGGAACCTCGCCGGATCCTCGCCTCCCTCGCCGGTATTGGACCGCCCGCCCAGCCTGTTCATAGCTATAGCGAGAGATTCATGCGCGCCTTTGGATATGGAACCAAAACTCATGGCGCCTGTGGCGAACCTCTTTAGGATATCCGGAACCGGTTCCACCTTATCGATGGATATGGGTTTTTGCGTGTCCTTGAACTTGAATACGCCCCTCAGCGTAACGGGTTGTCCCGACTGGTCGTTGATAAGCTGCGCGAATTCCCTGTACTTGCCACGATCCCCGGTCCTTACCGCGTCCTGCAGGGCGGCTATACTTTCCGGCCGCCAGAGGTGGAACTCCCCGTCCTTTTTCCATTGATAGAACCCACCGGTAGACAGGTAAGGCGTCTTGAGGTTCTCGTTATCAGGATACGCCTCGGAATGCATTCGCAGGGTCTCCTTTTCGATATCACGGAATCCCACCCCTCCTATCCTCGAAGGTGTCCCGCAAAAACACTTATCCATGACCTCTTCCCCGATCCCCAGCGCCTCGAATATCTGCGCTCCCCTGTAACTTTTGATCGTGGATATCCCCATTTTGGAGAGTATTTTCAGTATCCCCTTCTCTACGGCGTCGCGATAATTCTCGATCGCCTGCTGCCTTTCCACGCCCAGCAGGCCCTCTCCGATAAGTTTGTCGATGGCCTTATACGCCAGATAAGGGTTGACGCTGCCCGCGCCGTACCCGAAAAGCAGCGCGAAATGATGTACCTCGCGCGGCTCCGCGCTTTCCACTATGGTACTTATCCTCGTTCTCATCTTTTTCGCCACAAGATAGTGGTGTACCGCGCCCATCGCGATAAGACATGGGACAGCGGCTTTTTCTTTCGATATCCCGCGATCACTGAGGATCATGAAACTGTACCCGTCCTCGACAGCGCGGACCGCCTCAGCACAGATCCTATCTATGGCCTTCTCAAAACCGTCCCCGGCATTTCTCACGTCGAAAAGTGTCGAGATGACCCGGGTCTTGAACCCTGACTCGTTTATATGCCGTAACTTCGCCATCTCATCGTCGGTCAACACAGGCCGGTCCAGGATCAATTTATGGCAATGTTCCGGCGTTTCCTCGAGCAGGTTCTTCTGGGAGCCAAGATAGCTCGTCATGCTCATCACAAGTTCCTCGCGAATAGGATCTATCGGGGGATTCGTGACTTGGGCAAAAAGTTGCTTGAAATAGTTGAATATGCTCTGGGGAATACGCGAAAGCACCGCGTGCGGCGCGTCGTTACCCATGGCGCCTACAGGTTCCTTCCCTTCTTCCGCCATGGGGAGTATTATCTCTTTCATATCCTCTCTCGTATACCCGAAAGCCTTAAGGTAAGTAAGCGCGTCCATATCCATTGAAGGGTCCGACGCCGCGTCCTGCGGCCTCCTGACATCGGCAAGCTCGAGAATGTTACCGCGAAGCCATTCCCCATATGGCTTGCCGCGGGATATCCCGTTCTTCACCTCTTTATCCTGTATGATACGGCCCAGTTCGGTATCAATAAGGAATACCTTACCAGGCTCCAACCGGCCCGAACATGCTATGGTCGCCGGATCGATATCCAGGACCCCCATTTCGGACGCCATTACCACCATGTCGTCCCTGGTCACTATATACCTCGCCGGTCTCAGGCCGTTCCTGTCGAGTACGGCGCCTATCCTGGTACCGTCCGTGACCGCTAACGCCGCCGGACCGTCCCAGGGCTCCATAATGCACGCGTTGAACCTGTAGAAATCGCGAAGTTCCGGGTCTATCCTGTCGTCCCTTTCCCAGGCCCCGGGTACCAGCATCATCATCGCATGGGGAAGAGACCTTCCTGAAAGCGCCAGCAGCTCCAGCACATTATCCAGGGTCGCCGAATCACTGCCGCCAGGCACTATTACCGGTTTCAATTTCTTTATGTCATCGCCGAAGAGAGCGCTCTCAAGCAGGCCTTCCCTTGCCTTCATCCAGTTTATGTTCCCCCTTAAGGTATTTATCTCCCCGTTATGCGCGAGGAATCTGAACGGCTGGGCGAGGTCCCATGTCGGGAAGGTATTTGTACTGTACCTGGAGTGCACAAGCGCAAGAGAACTTTTAACATCTTCGTCGCTTAATTCAGGGTAGAAATTCCTCACCTGCTCCGGCATCAAAAGCCCTTTGTAACTTACCGTACGGGCGGAAATGTTAGTTATATAAAAATAGCTTTTCTGTTCAATGGTGGAAGCCCTTACTTCGTTCTCCACCCTTTTTCGTATGATGTAAAGTTTTCTTTCAAAAGCGAGAGGGTCTTCCTTGCCGGTCTTGCTTGCGATGAACACCTGTCTTATCCTGGGCTGGGTCGCCCGGGCACCTTTACCTATCGCGGAATCGTCCACCGGCATATCCCGCCAACCGAGAAGCTCCTGGCCCTCTTCCTCTATAACCCTGTCAAAGATCTCTGTGCATGACGAAAGTTCTTCCCCCTTCGTCGGTAGGAACACTATCCCCGTGCCGTATTTCCCGGGTCCCGGCAGATCTATATTGAACGCGGCACACTCTTTTTTATAGTATTCATGTGGTATCTGCATGAGGATACCCGCGCCGTCCCCCGTGGCCGGGTCCGCGCCCACGGCCCCCCTGTGGCTCATATGCTCAAGCACCTTGATCGCCTTCTCGATTATGTCATGGCTCTTACGGCCTTTTATATCGCAAACGAACCCGACCCCGCAGCTGTCATGCTCAAAAGCCGGGTCGTAGAGCCCCTGTTTTTCCGGAAAACGACTTTGCCCCATTTAATTACCTTCCGTAACGGTCATCATATCTTGTACATGGCAGCATCTATTTTCAGCTTGCCGATCTTCGCCCTCAAGGTATTCCTGTTGATACCAAGCAATTTTGCCGCTATTGACTGGTTCCCGAAAGACCTTTTCAGCGCTTTTTCTATGAGTTCTTTTTCAGTGTGATCAATGACGGTCTTGTAGACCTTTCCTTGGCGATACTGCAGGAACATCATATCCAGCTTGTTCTCGCTGTTATCCTTCATAAGAAACTCCTGCCCTCCGGCCTGTTAGAGTTATCACAGGTCCGATGATAATGATCGGACATCCAACTCGTAAGCGGCAAACTTCGTTCTTGCGCGCCCAACACGGCATCCTTGCCAGGTTTCCTTCTTTGGAAAAAACAGCGTACATAGACAAAAAAAGCCCCTAGAAACTGCGTAGTTTCCAGGGGCTCCTTTGCCTCACGTAAGTTATATTATCACTATCCGACATGCCTGTCAAGTCTAAAATAGGCCAAAATATATGCATATAATGCGTTATTTGTATGTGGATATGTACCGTGGGGAGGATCTTAAAGCCCGGCAAGCGCGGCGAAATTCGAGCTTATTCTCTTCCCGTTACCAAGAAGTCTTACCCCTTTAAGAGAGTGCTCTTCCATTATCCGGGCGCCGTGCCTGGACCTTTCCGGCCCCGGGTCCGCGATATACTCATTTATCCAGTTCTTAACCATTTCCCCATCCACCTCAAGATGGAACTGGAACCCGTAAGCGTTCTTTCCCAGCCGGAACGCCTGGTTACGGCTGGTCTCTCCGCTGGCCAGGAGCACGCTCCCGACCGGCAGGTCAAAAGTATCCTCATGCCACTGGAAAACGTCCAGTATTCCCGGAAGCCCTTTCATGACTGGATCGATCGAAGCTTCAAGCGTAAGCTCTACCGTATAGAACCCGATCTCCTTGTCCCTGGCTTTTTTTACCTTCGCACCGGCCGCTTTCGCCAATAACTGCGCCCCCAGGCATATGCCAAGGAATGGAACCTCTTTCGCAAGCGCTTCTTTTATGAGCTTATCCTCTTCGGCCAGGAACGGGTACTTCTTTTCCTCATACACGTTCATCGGCCCCCCCAGGGATATAACGGCCCTGACGCCCCCAAGTCCGCGGGGAAGCGCTTCCCCGCGGGAAAGCTCAACTGTCCTGATACGGCAATCTTTACCGTCAAGCACTTCACCTATGATCCCGGGTCCTTCTATCTCTATGTGTTTTATTATGAGCACCATACCACGCCTGCCTGGACATAAAGCCGTGGCCATCGATCTATGGACCTTATCGATGGCCACGGTCCCATCCATTACATGTTAACCGATCGCCTCACTACCTGTTTCCCCCGTCCTTATCCTTATGCACTGGCCAAGGTCCAGCACGAATATCTTGCCGTCACCTATGTTACCCGTGCGCGCGCCCTTGATTATGGCCTTTATCGTAGGTTCGACGAAATCCTCGTTAACGGCTATTTCCAGCCTTACTTTCTTAAGCAGGTTCACATCGTGTATCACGCCCCTGTACGTTTCCGTATATCCTTTCTGCTGGCCGCAACCAAGAGCGTTCGTGACCGTCATCTTATGCACTTCCGCCTCAAAAAGCGTCTTTTTAACGTCCGGCAGCTTATGCGGCTGTATCATCGCGATTATAAGTTTCATGGCTATCGCCCCTTTCTTCTGTTATTGGGCCGTGAATACCTGGAACCCGGCATAGGCTTCCATGCCGTGTTCGCTGATATCCAGACCTTTGAGCTCTTCTTCCCTTGATACCCTTAGGCCTACCACTATGTCAAGTGTTTTGAATATTATGGTCATCGCTACAGCAACGAAAGCTATGACAGTGAATACGCCTAAAGCCTGGACCCCAAGCTGCGCGAACCCTCCGCCATGGAAAAGACCGTCGCGAGCCAGGCCAAGGGACTTATGCCCGAAAAGACCAAGGGCCAGGGTCCCCCAGGTGCCGTTGACCATGTGTACCGGCACAGCCCCGACCGGGTCGTCTATATGTATCTTATCCAGTAAAAGCGTGGCCATGACCACAAGGATCCCGGCTACCGCCCCTATCGCCAGTGCTTCGGCCGGTATAACATAAGCGCAGGGAGCCGTTATGGCCACAAGTCCGGCAAGCGCGCCGTTCATGGTCATGGTAAGGTCCGGCTTGCCGCATTTTTTCCATGCGAAGAACATCGCGACAAGCGCGCCGCTGACAGCGGAAAGGTTAGTATTGACCGCGACCTTGGCCATCAGGCTACCGTCCCCGACCGAAAGAGTGGACCCGGGATTGAACCCGAACCAGGCGAACCACAGTATAAGGGCCCCTAGCGAAGCAAGCGGCATTGAATGGCCTTCTATAGCATTGGCCGAACCGTCCCTGTTATACTTACCTATCCTCGGCCCCACTATCATGGTGCCGACAAGCGCCGCCGTACCTCCTACAGCGTGGACCACGGTGGACCCGGCGAAATCGCTGAATCCCATCTGGGCAAGCCATCCTCCGCCCCAGATCCAGTGGCCAACGAACGGATATACCACCGCCGATATCAGGAACGAATAGACGAGATACGCCTTGAATTTCATCCTCTCCGCTATTCCCCCGGCCACAATGGTAGCGGCCGCTCCGCAAAATACCGCGTGAAAAAGCCATGCCGCCTCCAGCGGTATGGTCCCCTGATGTGTGGCGCCCACGAGCATCCATCCTGTCCAGCCCATGAACCCGTTGCCGTGGCCGAACATTATAGCGTACCCGAAAACGAAGAACGCCGTTGAAGCCATACAGAAATCCAGGAAATTGTTCATAAGCACGTTACACGTGTTCTTGGTCCGGATAAGCCCGGCCTCAAGCATACCGAATCCCGCCTGCATTATGAACACCATGAAAGCGGCGAGAAGTACCCACAGCGTATCGATACCCGATACCGACGCGTACCCTTCCGCCGCTTCCGCTGCCGCGATACCGGTCGGGATAACGACCACCGCGGCGGCTGACAATAATAACACTAACCCTCTCTTGAACCGTCCCCTCAACATTTCTCCTCCTTAAACAGTTGCAAGTCCTACCATGTCCGTAAAAAACGAAAGGCGCCATAACCCATAAAAGGGCTTATGACGCCTTCGTCGTTACCAATTACTTGTACTGCTCCGGGCACTACCGCGTACCCTTAACCGTACAAGTAAAACCGGGGACGGTTCTGGTAACTTTTCAGGCATAAAAGGGGGCGTCCTCCCCCCTTCCGGGAATTCAGCCTATCGCCTTGCCTCCGGTCTCTCCGGTCCTGATCCTTATACACTGGCCAAGGTCCGTCACGAATATCTTTCCGTCGCCTATTTTACCGGTACGCGCGCCTTTGATTATCGCGTTTACCGTAGGTTCGACAAAATCCTCGTTAACGGCTATTTCCAGCCTTACTTTTTTCAGCAGGTTCACGTCGTGTATCACACCCCTGTACGTTTCCGTATAACCTTTCTGCTGACCGCAACCAAGAGCATTCGTGACCGTCATCTTGTGCACATCCGCCTCAAAAAGCGCTTTTTTAACGTCCGGCAGTTTATGCGGTTGTATCATCGCTATTATGAGCTTCATCACCGTACCCCCTGTAAAAGGGTCCCGGCCCTATACCCGGGCGCGGGACCGGTTTTCAACATCTACTCGTTGGAAAACACCTGGAACCCCGAATAGGATTCCATACCATGTTCGCAAATATCAAGCCCCTTGAGCTGTTCCTCATCCGACGCCCGGAGGCCCATAGTGGCCTTAATGACGTAGAAGAGAAGGAACGCTGTCCCGAATACCC
The DNA here is from genome assembly GCA_028715965.1 of Candidatus Omnitrophota bacterium. Taxonomy (NCBI): domain Bacteria; kingdom Pseudomonadati; phylum Candidatus Omnitrophota; species Candidatus Omnitrophota bacterium. The sequence goes on from JAQUQS010000002.1 coordinate 157,620, forward strand.
ACGCGAACACGCTTAGGACCCCGGTAGCCTGTGCTATAAGCTGCCCGAACCCTCCGCCGTGGAATAGCCCGTCGACCCCGCCGTAGGCTTTCTCGGCGAAAAGGCCCACGGAAAGCGTCCCCCATGCCCCGCACACGCCATGAACGGATATGGCGCCGACAGGATCATCTATCCTCAGTACCTTATCAATGAACTCCACGCTGAATACGACCAGGATACCGCCTATCGCCCCTATGATGATAGCGCTAAGCGGGGAGATATTCGCGCAAGGCGCGGTCACGGCGACCAGGCCCGCCAGGGCCCCGTTAAGCGTCATACTGACATCCGGCTTGCCGAATTGGAACCATACCACCACCATGGCAGCTACCGCTCCCGCGGCCGCGGCAAGATTAGTAGTAACGGCTATCACAGCTATCGAAAGGTTGGTCCCGGCCGTGGTGCTTCCGGGATTGAACCCGAACCATCCGAACCACAATATGAACACCCCGAGTGCCGCGAGTGGGATATTATGTCCGGGTATGGCGTTAGAGCTGCCGTCCCTGTTATACTTACCCAGCCTTGGTCCCAACAGTATCGCGCCCGCCAGAGCCGCCCATCCACCGGTGGAATGCACTACAGTAGAACCGGCAAAATCTATCATACCTTTAGCGGCAAGCCATCCGCCACCCCATATCCAGTGTCCCACGACAGGGTATATAAGGGCTGTGATGAACACGCTGTACGCCATATATGAACTGAACTTAGTGCGTTCCGCCATAGCGCCTGAAACTATGGTCGCGGCAGTGGCCGCGAAGACAGCCTGGAATATCCAGAAAGCGAATTGCCAAAGCCCTTCCCCTGTAGAGGGATCTCCCGCGGCCAGGAAGAACCCGTCCTTCCCGAACAACCCGAGCACCGTAGTACCGAACATTATGCCGAACCCTACCGCCCAATAAGCCAGCGATCCTACGGCGAAATCCATAAGGTTCTTCATCATGATGTTACAGGCGTTCTTTGCCCTGGTGAACCCGGTCTCGACCATCGCGAACCCGGCCTGCATGAAAAATACGAGAAAAGCCGCCAGGAGCGTCCAGACCGTATTTATCGCTACCGCGTTGGAAGCCGGCGTAGCGGCATCCTCGGCCCATGCGGACGCGGCTACGCCAATAAAGGCGAGCGGCAGCATTTTTAGTATCCTCTTAATGATCTTCATGTCCATCCCCCTTGTTTAACCTAGCATATTTCAATACGCGAACCCTATAGTAACGCCGCCGTAGAACTCGTTGCTCTGAGCATCATTATAGGTCTTCCTGTCAAGTATAACGGAATATGATACTGTCGGCGTTATCGTGAAATACTTGAATACCGGGATATTGACGCCGCCCGATATATTCATGTCGCTCCAACCTGATTTGTCGGTCCACTGCTGGTCATTATACGCGAACGTAAGGCCCAGGTCCGCGGTAATATCATTCTCGAACTCGAACGTATGCCCCAGGCCGAACAGGAAATACGAACCACTGCCACCGCTCCCGCCTGAACCTTTTCCATGGCCGATATCCCAGTACCATGTGAACGACGGCTGCAGTAAAGTATCGTACGCGACCCCCAGATACATCTCATGTGACGAGAAATATTTGTTCCCGCTATCCACGTTCGGGAAAGTGTAATAAGTATATCCCATCGAAACGCTGAGGGGATCGGCAAAGCCAAGGCTACCCATCTCGAACTTCTCGGCCATTTCGCCCACGTTGAACGTATAGTCGACGGTATAATCCAACTCCGTTATCTCCTGATATCTCCCGCCGTCCATGGTCTTATCGTGGTTAGTGCTGTAGTTACCCCATATGTCAAAGGTAAGCCCCCATTTGGACAACGACCCGTCGAACTGCATCACGGGCTCGTCCCCCAGGTTCTGTCCCCTCCATATGTACTTTGTCAGGAACGTTGTGGACAAGGACACATCCGGCGCCCACTCCGGTCTTTCCCCAAGCCATTCGCCGTTAAGATCGACGGCTACGGCGGTCGTGGCCAAAGCGAAGGCCAGACAACAAATACCTGCGATAACACGCGTGCTTCTTTTCTTGAACATATCTTCCCCCTTTTCCTTTTTCATTATACTCCCGTTCACATCCACCCCAACAAAAAAAGCGTCTTCAAACCCCACCATGGGCCTAAAGACGCCTGCGTCAGACAAAAAAAAAGACATCCCTCTCCGTTGAGCTCTTTTTCAACATCGAATGAACATCTTCGTATATTTTATCACATCAATGTGCTTACACTAGTACAAGTAGACCGCGCGCGCGCTTGGTAACCAGGTTCTATTACCATTCAAGCTCATCGCGGAGCTTTTCGCATTTTTCCTTTATCCTGCTCCTGGTCTTAACGACCATCACGTGCGATATGCCGATCTTTTCCCCTATTTCACGCGTTGTATACCCTTCCATCTGGTAATAGAACACGTCTTTCTCCCTCTCGGTGAAATTACGGTCCACTTCGTCAAGCAGGAGAAAGATCTCTACGGAGGCGGTATCCTTTATATACGCGTCAGACACCAGCGTATCCCCCAGTGTATATTCGCCATCTTCTACGAGCGCGAAAAGACTTACGGAATTCGCGTCGACAGACTTACATATCTTGCGTATGTAGTTCTTAAGGAAGAAATAGCATCCCTGCAGGATATAACTTTCCGTTTTATCCTCAAGACTGCCATTGCCATGCATAAGCCACAAATGCAGAAGCGCTTCCTGCAGGAAATCATCCGAATCACAATATGTATACCTCGTACACACCTTGTGTGATATAGCCTTCAGCCTCGGTTTCAGCCTGGTCACCATTTCTTCATACTTCATATCACACCCCCTTAAGAAAAAAGCCCTTTCCGAGCGTCACCGCTCAAAAAGGGCTTCAGAGCCTTTGTCTATCTCCCGCATGGAGCATTAAACCGTTACCGCCTCTTAGCGGATACCCGACGGCCCTGTCGGGGGGACGTACCGTATCACCACTTACGTATTTCCTGGGACAATATCACGGCCTCGGCTATCTCCTTCATGGAGACGCGTTTGTTCATGCTGGATTTTCGCAGCATGGTATATGCCTCTTCCTCGGAAATACTCTGTTCCTTCATCAATATGCCTTTTGCCTTCTCGACCTTTTTCCTCGTCTCTAGCTCTTCCTGTATGATCTTGCTTTTCACCATCAGCTCCGTGTTCTCTATTGCCACGGCCGCCTGGTTGGCCACGGTGCTTAAAAGATGTATATCGTCCTTCGTGAACTCATACATATCAACGGTATAGACGTTTATCACGCCTATGACCTTGTCTTTCACCATCATGGGAACGCTGAGCATCGAGACAAAACCTTCTTTCTTGGCCAGCGCCTTCTGTTTATACCTCTTGTCATTCAGTATATCCGATATCGCCACAGGTTCTTTGTCCCTGGCCACAAGCCCGACTATACCCTCGCCTACCCTTATAGCGCGTTCCTTCAGGTATTCCTGGCTCATGGCCTGCGTGGCTCTTATCCGGAGCTCCCCTTTTTCCTCATCCAGAAGCCATAACGCGCATATCTTGGCGCCCATCACATTCGCCGTGAGGTTGACTATCAAGCGGAGTATATCCTCCAGATAAAGGTCGGACGTGATAGCCTTGCTTATCCTGTTCAAGGTCGCCAGATATTCTTTTTCGGGAGATTTGTTCATATTCGACCGTCCCCTGTTATATTTACCGGGCCTGGCGCCTGACGGCACCAGGCCCGAACTCATGCCTACATTAAAAAGAGCATCTCGGTATAGGACGGAAGCGGCCATATATCTTCCGGTATTACACTTTCCAGCTCGTCCACCGATCCGCGCAACGTTTCCATGGCCTTTAACATCTTCTCCGGAGAATGGCTCTGTATGGCCTTTTCCAGGACTTTGACCCCTTTCATCGTCTCTTCGATATAGCCGCATATCTCCCTGAGCAGGGCCTCTGAAGAGTCGACCTTTATCTTAAGGGCCTTGGTGTCCATGATGGTCCCCGCAAGGTCGCCCTGGTATTCCAGCGCGGCCGGTATTATAAGCGTCTTAGCCATGTCCAGAGCCACACTGGCCTCTATGGCTATTGTCTTTTCGTATTGTTCCTTGTATATCTCGTTCCTGGACCTGAGCTCGGTCCGGGACAGCACCTTGTGTTTCTCGAACAGTTTCATGGCCTTTTCCGACGCCATGCTCTCAAGGGCCTCGGGCGTTTTCTTAAGGTTCGGCAACCCTCTTTTCTCGGCTTCTTTGTGCCATTTTTCCGTGTAGTTGTCACCGTTGAAAAGTATCCTCTTGTGCTTTTTGACTATATCCTTGATTATCTTCTGGAGAGCCTCGTTAAAGTCCTTCTTGGATCTTACGTTCTTCTCCAGCCGCGTGCATATCTCGTCCAGCGCGTCCGCCACTATAGTGTTGAGCACTATGTTCGAACCGGAACAGCTCTGGTTGGACCCCACAGCGCGGAACTCGAACTTATTGCCCGTGAAAGCGAACGGGCTTGTCCTGTTCCTGTCGGTGACATCCCTTGGAAGAGGCGGAAGTGACGTCACTCCTATCTCCAGGGTGCCGCCTTCTTTCGAGGTCTTGGCCCCGCCTTTTTCTATCTGCTCGATTATATCCGTGAGCTGTTCCCCGAGAAAGATAGAAAGTATCGCGGGAGGCGCCTCGTTAGCGCCGAGCCTGTGATCATTACCCGCCGTAGCGACGCTCGCCCTCAAGAGATCGGCATTGGTGTCTATGGCCATCATAAGCGCGCATATCATCGTAAGGAACTTGGCGTTCTCATGCGGATTGTTCCCCGGAGAGAGCCAGTTCTTACCGTCCGGACCCACGACCGACCAGTTGTTATGCTTACCCGACCCGTTCACGCCGGCAAAGGGCTTTTCATGCATAAGACACACGAGCCCGTGTTTCTCGGCTATCTTCCGCAGTACCTCCATTATTATCATGTTATGGTCCACGGAAAGGTTCTGTTCCTCGAAGACCGGAGCTATCTCGAACTGGGCGGGACAAACCTCGTTATGCCTGGTCTTGCTGGGGATGCCAAGCGTCCAAAGCTCCCTATCGAGGTCTTCCATGAACTCTATCACACGCGTCCTTATCGCCCCGAAATAATGGTCCTCCATCTGCTGATGTTTTGCCGGAGCCTTGCCAAAAAGCGTCCTGCCGGTCTGGATAAGGTCCAGCCGCGCTTCGTAGAAAGACTGGTCTACAAGGAAATATTCCTGTTCAGGGCCAAGCGTAGCATAAGCCCTTTTATTTTTCGTGTCTATCCCGAAAAGGCCCGCGAGGCGGCATACCTGCTTCGAAAGCGCGGCTACCGACCTGAGAAGCGGTGTTTTCTTATCCAGGGCCTCGCCGTGATAAGAACAGAACGCCGTCGGGATACAAAGCGTGGCGCTATTCTCACCGCGTTTTATGAATGCCGGGCTGGTCGGGTCCCATGCGGTATATCCACGGGCCTCGAAAGTCGCCCTGAGACCGCCGGACGGAAAACTCGACGCGTCCGGTTCCCCCTTTATGAGCTCATTGCCGGAAAACTGCATTATGACCCCGCCTTCATCATCCGGCTGTATAAAAGAATCATGCTTTTCGGCGGTAGAACCCGTAAGAGGCTGGAACCAGTGCGTAAAATGCGTCGCGCCCTTCGAAACGGCCCAGGTCTTCATTGCGTCGGCCACCTCATTGGCGATGCTTGGATCTATGGACGTACCTTCTTTTATCGTCGACAGCAGTGATCTGTACGCTTTTTCCGAAAGGTAATTACGCATGGTCTTCGTACCGAAAACCTCTTCACCGTAATAATCAGCCACTGTCTCAACACTGATCCTATTGTCTTTCATGGTCATCCCCCTTTTGTGTTCCATACCACTAACATTTTAACAATTATATTTTTTAATTCAACATAATTAACGACCGCGCGTATAAAAAAACGCCCTTTACGGCCGGTAATATCCCAACTTGGCCGAAAGGACGTCTTTATCCTTACCTTGGGCCGTACTTCCCTCGTACGGCAAAAAAAAAGAGGCTTCCTAAGGATGCCTCTTTGCTTCTTATGACACGCACTACTTCGTGCAAGTATTATTTTACCCAAAAAACGGTTTTTGTCAAGTTCTTTTTCAGCAATTGCCCGGATATCAGGCGGCCCCGTGACGGGCCTTATTCCACCTCTTTCGGGGACACTATACAAGCTATATCCGTGTCAAAGGGAGGCACTTCCAGCCTCAATTTTCCCCTATAAGGGGTGGCCACACAGGACGAAACAGCCTTACCTGATACCGTATCGTACCACTCCACGTTATAGTCATACCTACCTGTCAGGTCCATCACATCGAAGAAAGCGCCTTCTATCCTGCCCACCGTGTCAGTGGGCATCGACACGGCGTTGTTCTTCACCCAGAAGAGCATCTTCCCGCCAACCTGTATGCCTGCACACATAGCGTTCTCGTAAATACTGTCGACATATCCCTTGAACGTCACTTTCTCAATGCTTACCCAGTCCCCGCCCTTGTTGCTCAAGGTCAACGTATGCCTGCCGCGAGGCAAAGGCACGTCGATATCCATATCATATTCGCATTGGTAAAGGTCCCATTCCTCTTTGTATCGGCTTTTTTTCCACGGGCCCTCTCCCGGGCCTGTCGGTAACCTTTTTTTCAGCACTTCTTTGCCGTCGATCAGGACCACGAGTTCCGCGTCCTGGCTCACCTTTCCTATATTTATGACCGCTTTCCCGGGTCGGGAACCGTCATAGTCGAATATCATGTCCTTTTTTATGGACATCTTATCAGTGCCATGCAGGTATTTATTAGGGTTGCCTGTCCCCGACAATGACCCGTCACGCGAGACAAAGAACCTGTTGGGACCTATTTCCCCCCATTCATTCCGCGTGGATATCTCAACGTCCCGGGGAGAAGTGTTGCGCGCCACCTCATAGGGTCTCATTACCCCGGATGTTACGATATATTTGAAGGGACCGTTCCAATCCAGTCCCGACAGGATAAGTGAAAGCCCCTTATAATGGTGATAGAGTTTTTTAGGCCTTATATAGCTGTCCCACCACCAGTTCATGGCCGTACCCATGGCTCCGGATACCAGTGAAGCCCATATACTGTTATGGAGCGCCGTCCCCTTACCGTCGGGGTCGATGAACTTGTCGTCCCTGGACGCGTCCATGCCGAATTCCGCGAAAATGAAAGGTTTCGAATACCCGGACAGCCCGGTCCTGCCCTCGTTTATCATTACACGGCTGTAATCAGGTCCCGCGTCATTGGAATACAGGTGTTCCGACACTATATCCATCCTCTTCAGGTCCCAGACCTTCCCCGCGGCTTTTTTACCGGGCCTGTGAGGATACCCGAGACTGGTCGTTATGAGCTGCCTGTGAGGGTTTATCGATCTCAGGTATACCGTCATCTCCTCAAGCCATTCGACCGGGGCGTTGTACTCGTTCCATAATTCGAACGCGAGTATATTCGGTGAATGACCGTATCTCGCGACTATGTACCTGAGCTTGTTCTTGTAAAAACGTATGGCATCTGGATCCTTGAAAAAATCTTCCGGGGTCCTGCAGGGGCCTCCCCGGCACACATTGTAGGGATTGGCCCCCCACTTGTCCTCATCCCAACCGCCTTCCCCGCTCATAAGGCTGCCATACGTATCGAGACATAGGATAAGGTATATCCCCTTCTGAGCGGCCAGGTCCAGAAGTCTGTCCAGCGCTTCCGCGGCCTCTTTGTCATACCGTCCCAGATCCCCCCATTCCAGGGGGAAAGACCAGTTGCACATCCACACCCTGGCCATATTACATCCGTTATTCTCGAGTTCCGTGAAGTATCTTTCAAAAAGTTTCGTACTGCCTTTGTTCACCCACGCCACGTTGTGCCCGATACCAAAGAACGGCCGGCCGGAATCGAACACAAGGTAATGATCGTTCCCGGAGGCCCTTCTTAAGAACCCGTCACCGGATCCCGGCCCCACTAAAAGGTCATGCGCGGGCGTATTCCCGGAAACGGCACTGGACCTTACCTTCACATAGTATTTGTATTCCCCGGATCTGGTAGGCGTGAACCTTACCTCCCATACCGACATATTCTTGTTCTTATCGTTATACACGGAATAGGCGGGCATGGAGATCGTCTCCCTGTCCGGCCCTATTATCACCGCGTACGCGTCCATATCCGCTATATCGTCAGGATTGCCTTTTATGTAAGGCAGGATGAACCGGACTTTTACGGTCTCATAACATACCGCTTCCCCGGGGACCTTCCCGGCGAACGCTATCTCGGCGGCCTCCGCCCGCGCATGACGGCAGCAAACGAAAGAGCATACCAGAAGGAACACAAGAATGGTTTTTATAGGCCTCTTGGACATGCTGTGGATTTTATCACAAATACGCGGGCTTTTAAACAATCTATTTCAGCACGGACAATATCGTTATTTTTTTATGTTGAAATTAACGATATATAAGAGCTATACTATATGTGTTGTCCCGGGCCAACCTACCCACAAAAAAAGGAGGACAGTATGACACTGGATATCCTTCTAAGAGAAAAAGGCAATGAGATCTACTTCACCCATGACGACGCCACCATCCTGGAATGCGTAAGGTCCTTGGGCGAAAAGAATATCGGGGTCCTTATGGTCCTTGACGATTCCGGCCGCCTTGAGGGCATCGTTTCGGAAAGGGATATCATCCGGAAAGCTTTCGACGAGTTCGGATTGAAGCCGCACCTGAAAGTAAAGGACATCATGATACCGCGCGGCCAGCTGGTACTGGCGGCAAAGAACGACAGGATATCTGATATCATGCAGAAAATGTCGGACAACCATGTCAGGCATATCCCGGTGATGGACGAGGAGAAAGTGGTGGGATTGCTTTCCATCCGCGACGTTATCTGGAAGCTTCTGGACGAAACGGTCACGGAGAACCGCCACATGAAGGATTACATCTACGGCCATCCGTTCTGAACCCGGTCAGCAGATACGCGGCAGCTGCTCTCCCGTGAGCATGTCTATCTTTCGGATGGTGCCGACAAGGTTCCTCATGTACACACCGCTTGTCCTCCCATCGACATGACCTATCCGGCACGCGTTCCTGCCGGCATTATGCCTTGAAAGTATCTTAATGGTCTTTTCCGCTTCTCCTGCCGGGACAAAACATATGAACCTGCCCTCGTTGGCCACCTGCAGCGGATCAAGCCCCAGTATCTCACATACGCCTTTTACTTCCTCGCTGACCGGGATATAAGCCTCGTCTATCCTCATACCGGTACCGGAAACGGACGACAACTCTATAAGCGCGCTGGCGAGCCCTCCCCGTGTTAGATCCCTCAGGCAATGGACATTCACGCCTTCCGAGATCAGGTCCTCGACCATACCGGAAAGAAGAGCCGAATCGCTTTCCAGTGACGTCTTGAGGGCCAAACCTTCCCTGGCGGACATTATCGCGATCCCGTGCCGGCCGACATCACCGCTGATCACTATGGCATCGCCTTCCTTGATACCGGAAGGCAGTAAGGGTTCGTCCGACATGAGCGTCCCGACACCGGAAGTATTTATGAACAGTCCGTCGCCTTTACCTTTTTCAACCACCTTTGTATCCCCCGCGACTATCCTGACCCCCGCCTCGTCACAGGACCGTTTCATGGAAGCCGCCACCTTCTCGAGCACTTCCATATCAAGCCCTTCTTCGATAATGAACCCCGCGGTCATGAACCTGGCCCTGGCGCCGCACATGGCCAGATCATTCACCGTACCGTGCACGGCAAGGGACCCGATGTCCCCTCCCGGGAAGAAAAGCGGGGTTACAACGTACGAATCCGTTGTCATCGCTATTTTTTCCCCGCCCAGGGACATAACAGCCCCGTCGTGGCGTGTGTCCAGTTCCGGCGAATCGAATATCCGCATGAACACACTGGAAATAAGGTCGTTCGTGAGCTTCCCTCCGGAACCGTGTCCTAAAAGCACCTTTTTGTAGGAACTCACGGGCACGGGACAGGTCCTATATCCATCGGATATACTATTATCCTTCATTTTTCTCCCGATCCTTGTAGTTATAATACGCGGCGCAGGCCCCTTCCGACGACACCATCGGCGCGCCTAGCGGATGTTCCGGGGTACATGCCCCGCCGAACTTCCCACACTCGTCCGGCCTTATTATCCCCCTGAGCACCTTACCGCTCATGCAACCCTGGTCCTCCTCGGCAGTGACCGCGTCCAGGCCGAACACTTTCTCAGCGTCATATCCCTCGTATCTTCCGTTCAGCACAAGACCGCTTAACGGTATATTGCCTATCCCGCGCCATTTACGGTCGGATAGGTCGAAAACCTCTTTCATGATACGTTTTGCTTCCGGGTTCCCCTCTCTTTTCACTACACGCGAATACTGGTTCTCCACATCAAAACGTCCTTCCTCAAGCTGTTTCACGCACATGTATATACCCTTCATTATATCCACGGGTTCGAACCCCGTAACCACAATAGGGACCCAATGGTCCTTGGCGATCCCTTCGTATTCATCATATCCCATTACGGCACACACATGCCCCGCGGCCAGGAACCCCTGTACCCTGTTATTGCTATCAGAGAGTATCAACCTCATCGCCGGCGGGACCAGCACATGCGAGACCAGCATATAGAAATTATCCACTCCGTTCTTTTTCGCCTGATAGACCGCCATGGCGTTACCCGGAGCGGTCGTTTCAAACCCTACCGCGAAGAACACGACCTTCTTACCCGGATCATCCACGGCCATCTTGAGAGCGTCCATCGGGGAATAGACCACCCTCACATCACCGCCTTCCGCCTTAACGCCCAGAAGGTCCTTTGACGAACCCGGCACCCTGAGCATATCGCCGAAAGAACATAACACCACGTCTTTCATCGAAGCCATACGTATAGCGCGGTCTATCGCCTCGACCGGCGTTACACATACCGGACATCCCGGGCCATGCACAAGTGTTATCCCACGAGGGATGAGTTCATCTATACCGAACCGCATTATCGAATGTGTCTGGCCGCCGCACACTTCCATTATCGTCCACTCACGAGTGGTTATCCCGCGGATAGCCGTGGCAAGGGTCTCCACGGACACCCGGTCCCTGAACTCATCAACGTATTTCATCATCCCCGCCTTCAGGGCGCAACTCCCCTATATCCCTTATAAGTCCTTCCGCCTCATCCGCGTCCACCGTATTCAAGGCGAATCCGGCATGTACGATAACGTAATCACCCTCTGAGGCCTCGGGCACATACGCCATGTTGACTTCCCGTAATACCCCGCCAAAGTCCACCATACCCATCCTGGAGAACGGATCGGAACCGGTTATTTCCCGTATCCTGCCCGGCACAGCTAAGCACATGTTACCCTTCTTTCCATGTTATTTGTCCGTTCTTCCAATATCCGCGCGGGAAGCGGCCAGCAACTGACCCAGCGATATACCTCCGTCATTCGGTGGCACTCGCTGGTGCCAGTAAGGCTTGAACCCTTCCTCCCGCAACCTGTTGACCGTCCTTTCGGTAAGATACCTGTTCTGGAAGCACCCGCCGCTAAGAACGACTTTCTCATTACCGCATTTCCCGGCCATTGAGACTATGATCTCCACCATCGTATCGTGAAAACGTTTCGCTATATAGGAAGCCGGCTTACCATTAAGCACGTCATCGAGCACTTCCTTAAGGAAAGAAAGCCCGACATGATACACCTCCCCGGACCTGTTGATATCGATACCATAACAGGGCGGCCTCATGTCACCACGCATTGCGAACTCAAGGCTCATGGCCGCGTGCCCCTCGAACGCCGACCTGTGGCAGATACCGGTCAAGGCGCTTACCGCGTCAAAGACCCGGCCCGCGCTCGAAGTAAGCGGGGAATTTATCTTCCTCTCCAGCATGATAAGTATGTTCGAATATTCCGCTTCCGCGAACCCCAAAAGGCCACGGAGCCGTTCATCCCCGAACGCGGCGGCCCCGGACACGGCATAGAACGCCCCTATAGCCGCCCTGCGCGGTTCGACGATGGCTTTTTCCCCTCCGGGAAGCGGGAATAAACGGAAATGTCCCGACCTTTCGAACGATGCCCCGTCAACACGGAGGAATTCCCCTCCCCATATCGTGCCGTCGGGTCCATACCCCGTACCGTCCCACGCGACCCCGGTAACGGGCCCTTCTATGGAGTTATCCGCCATGCATGAAAGTATATGCGCGTGGTGGTGCTGGACTTCCACCGGAACGTGGTCGCGTCCGATATCGTACATAGACGACACGTAAGCTTTGTGCATATCACGCGCGACCACTTCGGGCTCCACACCGTAAAGTTCGCGCATATCCTTCACGCATGCCGAAAAGGACATAATGGCTTTTTCATTACTTAGATCACCAATGTGCTGGCTTATAAAAACTTCCCTGCCTCCGGTGATGGCTATCGTGTTCTTGAGATGCGCCCCCAGGGCTATTATCTTCCTGTCATTATTTTCAATGCCTACCGGTAGCGGCGCGTACCCTCGCGCGCGCCGGAGCACCTGTTCCTGGCCGCTTACGACACGTACGATGGAATCATCTATCCGCCTGGCTATCGGCCTGTCATGCGTGAGAAAAGCGTCCGCTATCCCGCCAAGGTCCCTTAGGGCCTCTTCCTCTGTCGCGCATATAGGCTCTTCGCTTATGTTCCCGCTGGTCGCTACTATTGGCACCCCCAGGGCCACGGTCAAAATGATGTGAAGCGGAGTATACGGGAGCATTATCCCGAGATACGGGTTGCCTGGCGCGATATGCGCGGATACGCCCGCTTTGGGTCTCTTTTCAAGAAGAACTATCGGCGCTTCCGGCGACATCAGGAGCCGCTCCTCAAGGGCTGAGACGTTACAATCCTGTTTAACGGCGGTAATGTCAGGGTACATAAGGGCGAACGGCTTCATGTCACGTTTTTTATACTCCCTCAACCTCCTTACAGCGTGGTCATCAGTTGCGTCGACCATGAGATGGAACCCGCCCAGGCCCTTTACCGCCAGGATCTTCCCATCCTTTATGTGGAGAACGGCCTTTTCCATCGCTTCATGCTTGGTGGCCACACATGTACCCGTTCTATCAAGCAGCCTTATCGAGGGTCCGCACACGGGACACGCTATAGGTTGCGCGTGGAACCTCCTGTTACCCGGATCCTCATATTCCTTTCTGCAATCATCGCACATTTCGAATTTTTTCATTGTAGTGCCCGGTCTGTCATATGGCATGGTCTCTATCACGCTGTATCGCGGACCGCACAGGGTACAATTATTAAAAGGATAGCCGTACCTCCTATCCGACGGATCACATATCTCCCGGCGGCATTCAGGACACGTAGCGATGTCCGGCATCACACACGTTCCTTCGGTCTTGTCGTCGCTCTTTTCTATGCTGAACCCCGAATATCCGGCCGCATCCAGGAAAACAGGTTCCATGCTCGCCAAATACGCCCTCTTGGGTCTTTCACGCTCGACCCGCACAAGAAATTCCTCAAGAGCGGGCCTTCTTCCTTCAACTTCCGCGACCAGACCTATGCCAGAATTCTTCACCCATCCGTCAAGGCCGAGGTCCGAGGCAAGCCTGTACACGAATGGCCTGAACCCCACACCCTGCACGGCTCCGCGCATCAGGACCCTCACCCTTAATCTGGGCTCATCCATTTTTCCCCTTTTCGCGCAGGTAATAGCTCCTGCCATGTCCATACCCTTCCGCCACATGACGGCCGATCCTCGATATAAGTGCGCGTGCGGTCCGGTCACTGTCCGCCGGACTTTCCTTTACGCACATCTTCCCGGGATATATGGCGTATTTCTCCCTATACCCCGGCGGCGTCATGTTCGGCATAAGCACATTGGCCCCCACGCGCAGCGCCATTTCCTGCCCGCACGGGTCGATAGAACCCGTAGCGGTAGTCGCCGGTATATGCGCGCCGGGAAGCACTATCCTGGTAAGCGCCGTGACCTTCATGACAAGAGACAAGGACCCGGCGGGCCCCTGCCCCATTCCGGTGTCGGGATGCGGTACGAACGGCCCGCTCCCCACCATGTCAAGATCAAGCTGGCGGAAAAGCATTATGTCACGCGCGATGCTCTCCACGCTCTGCCCCGGGATACCCACCATTATACCCGAACCTGTCTGGAAACCCGCGTCCCTGATCCGTCTTATATGTTCCAGCCTCTTTTCCAGCGAACTTCCAGGCTTCAGCTTACTGTAAAGCGCACTGTCGGACGTCTCGAAACGCATCAGGTACCTGTCCGCCCCCGCGCCCCTCAGCCTCTCGTACTCGGGACCCGTTCTTTCGCCCAGGGAAAGCGTTACGGCCACGCCATACCGTGTTCTCAACCTTTCCACGATACGGCATATATCGTCCGTGCCGTATAACGCGTCCTCTCCGGACTGCAATACTATCGTTCTGTATCCAAGGCCGGTCGCGAACGCGGCGGAACCATATATCTCGTCCGGCGTCATCCTGTAACGTCGTGCGCCACGGTTAAGGGCGTTGATCCCGCAGAAGGAACATACCGCGGAACAATTGTTGGAGAACTCCACAAGACCCCTTAAGTGCACGCCTTCCCCAACATGGCGCGACCGCATCCGGTCCGCCTGGTCATATATGACCCGCAAGGCTTCCTCGTCCTCGGACAGTAATACGGCAAGGATATCCTCGAACGCGTACGCGTCGCCGGGCGCCCTAACTTCATCAGAAATATATATCTCTTTCACCGTTCTCCACCCTTTTATAGTATTCTGTCAGGATAGGGACCGTTTCCGGCATCCGGGAGGCGATCTCATCCAGTTCTTTACGTATGATCTTCTCTCCAGCGGCCCTTGTCCCTTCCGAGGCGAAATCATCCAGCCATTCCCGGAACGTCAGCACGGCGTTAAGCTTACAGAACCGGCCTTCCTGCCCTGACTTCAAAAGTTCCATTATACATCCTCCGGTACGACCACATCTGTACCCGGCGGTACAGAATGACGTGATGTATCCCATATCGGCAAGCTCACGTACCACTTCATCGAGGCTTCTTGTGTCCCCGAGCGTGAACTGCTGGTCGGACATATCCTGGCCTTCCTCCTTCGCTCCATATCCTCCGACCCCTATCCTGGTCGAAGCGTCCGTCTGGGTACAACCCAGGGGTATTATTTTCCTCCTGATACCGGCGTTCTCCCTGGCGGTAAGTATCATGCCGGTATGCGGCACGGACAGGCGCAGGACCGTCACCAAACGCATGAAATCATCATCACTCACGGCATAAGGCACCTTACGCGTTATTGGCGAAGCGTCGGCTTCCTCTATCCTGGGAAAAGATATGGTATGCGGACCGACGCCAAAAGTGTTTTCAAGCTCCCTGGAGTGGTAAAGAAGCCCCATCACCTCGAACTTCCAGTCGTAAAGCCCGAAAAGCGCGCCCAGACCCACATCATCCAGTCCCGCTTCCATAGCCCTGTGGGCCGCATAAAGCCGCCACGCGTAATCCGCTTTTATAGTGCCGCGCGGATGTACCCTGGAATATGTGTCATGGTGATAGGTTTCCTGGAAGACCTGGTATGTCCCTATCCCGGCTTCTTTCAAGAGCTTCAACTCATCGACCGGCATGGGCGCCGCGTTGACGTTACATCGGCGTATCTGCCCGTATCCTTTTCGCGCTGGTACCTTGACCGAATATATCTCTTTTACCGAATCATGGATATATTCGGCCCCGGTAAGCGGATGTTCCCCGTACACCACTATAAGCCTCTTATGCCCTATCGCGCCCGCTAACGTCCCTACTTCCCCACGGATCTCAGCCGGGGACAGGATCTTTCTTTCCATTCTGGCGTTACGGGTACCGAACCCGCAGTAAGAACAGTTATTCACGCAGTAATTACCCATGTACAGGGGCGCGAACGTCACTATACGGTTGTCATATACCTTGCGCTTGACCTTGGCCGCGGTCTCCCTCATTTCCTCGAGCAGCCCATCGTCCGTAACATTAAGGAGTACAGCCGTATCGTCCGGGGACAAGGTCTCTATCGAAAGTGACTTATCAAGTATTCCCTTTATCCTGCCGGGATCGTTGGACCTGTTCCGTTCCAGCTTTTCGGCTATTTCCGCGTCATCTATGAAATCCCTGCCACCCGTCATATATCTCATTTTCTCGGCCGGGACCACCCTGCTGTCCATCCATTCCCTGATATTCATTCCTGCGGTGCTTTTCATCTCGTCTCCTGTTCGTTAAGAACACCTTTCGCGTCATGTCCGTTCCTGTTATAAATATCAAGCGCCGCCGGGAACGCCTCCAGCACACGGCCGAGCACGCCTTGCGTACAAGCTATACATACACCATAATTCGTGACGGACACCCCGGCCTCTTTTGCCATCCGCACGCGATGCAGCATTTCCCTGCGGGTAAGCATACATCCTCCGCAATGGACGACCAGCCGGTATGAGCTGAGGTCATCCGGATAGTCCCTGCCGGAACACACATCCACCTTTATATCCCCTCCCGTATGCTGGCGGAGCCATCGTGGTATCTTTACGCGTCCTATATCGTCCTCAAGCGCGTGGTGGCTGCACGCTTCGGCTATAAGCACACGGTCACCCGGACGGAGTTTCGCTATCTCGGCCGCCCCTCTCACCATTTCGTTAAGGTCCGACCTGTGTCTGGCCATTAGTATCGAAAAGGTCGTGCATTTCACGTTCCGGGGCGTATCCGCTACAACTTTGAGCACGACCTGTGAGTCGCATACCACGAGGTCCGGTTCCCTTTTGAGCGTTTCGTACACCATCCGGTATTCCCTTTCCTTTACCACAAGGACCATCGAATCGTTATCAAGCGCGTCCCTTATGGTCTGCACTTGCGGTAATATAAGCCTCCCCTTGGGGGCCTCAAGATCTATAGGCACCACCAGCACGGCCAGCCCTCCCGACGGGACAAGATCGGATATAAGCGGCGCCGAAGAAAGTATACCTTCGGGGCATACGTCGATAAGGCTTTTCTTCAGGGCATCGACGTATCTATCCCTGCCGGACTGGTCCGTACTGGAAACAAGCACAACGTGCCGGGTCTTACGGCGCACGGCCTCAAGAAAAGGTCCTGTTACCTCCATAGCGTCTATCTTGTTCACCACGGCGATCACGGGCACTCCGTTCGCGGCGGCTTCGCTTATGATATTATCCTCATACTCGTTCCATATCCCCGGCTCCACGACGATACATATGACATCCGCCCTGGAAAATATCTTCCTGGCACGGTTCGTTCTCTGTCCTGATAGTTCCGAGGTATCATCCATACCTGCCGTGTCCAGGAGCACTACCGGTCCTATCGGCAAAAGCTCCATGCTTTTCTCCACTATGTCGGTAGTGGTCCCCGCCACAGGGGAGGTTATAGCCACGTCCTGTCCGGCCACCATGTTGAGGAAACTGGACTTCCCCACATTGGTCCTTCCGAATATACCTATCTGTAGTCTTAGGGCTTTAGGCGTTTTTCTCATTTTTCGTGTACCCCAGCGATAGAATGTTATAAGGCGACAACACTTCGTCGACTGTCTTTTTCCCCAGCTTTTCCTCGAGGAACACGCGGATACATGCCTTCCCCGATACTTTATATTCCTCCACAAGCCCTTCCGCGCGGTTATATCCTATATATGGCACGAAAGCGGTTATGATCCCCGGATTGGCGTCCATATAAGCGCGGCATATTCCCTTATCGGCCGTTATCCCCTCCACATAAGAAGCCATCCGGGCGTTGAGTTCCGCCAGCATATCCAGTGACCCCAGAAGCGCGTGTGAGACGAGCGGAAGGAACTCGTTTATCTCGAAACTCCCCCTCGACGCCGCTTCGCTTATCATAAGGTCATTGGCTATCACGGCCACCGATACCTGTATGGCGCATTCCGTCATGACCGGGTTGACCTTCCCGGGCATTATGGACGATCCTTTTTGTAACGCCGGCAGGGATATCTCCTTCAAAAGGTTCATCTTCCGCAAGTCTTCCGATAGTTTTATGATATTGCACGCGTGTGCTTTCAAAATAGCGGAGACCTCGACGAACTCATCGGCGTTAGCCGTCTGGGCCATGAGGTTCTCCCCTCTGGAAAGACCCATGCCGGTGGCTTCCCTGAGCCTTTCTATTACGAGAAATATATATTCCCTCGGGGCGCCCAGTCCGGTGCCTACCGCGGTCCCTCCCAGGTTGACCACCCTGAGCCTTTCCTCGCACTTGAACGCGCGCCACCTGTCACGTCCTATCGCCTCGCCGAACGAGGCGAACTCCGCTCCTAAAGTTATAGGGACCGCTTCCTGCATCTCGGTCCTTCCGGTCTTTACCACTTCGGCCAGTTCTTTTTCTTTTCGCTGCAAAGCGCCCTGGAGTAACTGTATCGCCGCACTTAGCCGCCTCACGCCCGTTATCGCGGCCACCCTGAGGGCCGTGGGATAAACGTCGTTGGTGGACTGGTGCATATTCACGTCCTCTATCGGGTCTATCGTCACGCCCGGATCGCACGAGACCGAAGCCAGGCGTGATATCACCTCGTTCAGGTTCATGTTGGTGGATGTGCCTGCGCCGCCCTGCATGGCGTCCAACGGAAAGGCCTCGGCGTGCTCCCCCGCGGCTATGGCTTCACAAGCGGCCAAGATGGCCGTGGCTTTATCCCCACCGATATATCCAAGCTCCCGATTGGTCATGCAGCAGGCCTTTTTCACGAGCGCCATCGCTTTTATAAGCCCCGGGTTCACCGCCATACCGCTTACCGCGAAATTCCTTCTCGCTCTTTCGGTATGTTCACCCCATAGGGTTCCTTCCGGCAACTCCATCTGGGCGGGCATCCCACGCTCTTCCCCGGACATCATTTCGCCCCTCCGTTCTTCTTTCCCAGAGCGGATTTCACGGAGACCCCTCCTACCGACCCGAGCCGCCCGGTAAGCGCGCCTATCGTATCAGTATCCCCGTCCACTATAAGTGTGATGACACAGCATTCCTTACCCTTATACGGGACTCCCGTCCTGGCTATTATGATATCCCCGAATTCCGAGAGTATATGGTTCACTTTTTCCGCGCCCGTGAGCCTGTCCTCGATTATTATCCCGACGAATCCCAACCTCTTATCCATTATCCCTCCCGTAAACAAAAAGACCCTGCTCCTCATCCCGCCCGCGCGGAAGGAACAGGGCCTTTTTCATATGGCCTCATGTCCACTTCCCTAGGATCAGGACATGTGTCCCTCACCGCAGGCTATTATTCTATAGACGTAATTTATTCTGTCTCACTTCCTGTAAAGAGGTCTTGGCGTATACCTCGTATGCAAGAGCTTATGCGCCTTTTCCCCAAGGGGTTTCCCCAGGAACTCATCGTACAACTGTTTCACGTACGGGTTCTCATGGGACACCCTGATCTTGCTATCCACATCGCCCTTATAAAGACCGGCGGCCCTTTCTTTCCTGAGTTCGTCCGTAGCCCCGTAAGGCTGGCCGCCCCCGCCGACACACCCGCCGGGACACGCCATCACTTCCACAAAATGATACGGGAGCTCGCTGCCCGAAGTTACCGCGTCCTCGATACGTTTTATCACGTATTCCACATTACCCAGGCCGTGCGCCACGGCGATACGTATAATGCTGCCGGCTATGTCTATCTCCGTTTCCTTCACGCCCTTAAGTCCCCTTACATCCTTAAAGTCGACCTTCTCGAGGTTCTTGCCCGTTACGAGGAAATATGCCGTCCTGAGCGCCGCTTCCATGACACCACCAGTGGCCCCGAAAATAAGCCCGGCCCCCGTATAATCGCCCAATATGTGGTCGGGTTCTTCTTCCTCCAGCGAGTTGAAATCTATCCCCGCCTGTTTTATCATACGCGCGAGCTCGCGTGTCGTGAGCACTATATCTATGTCCTGGTGCCCTGAAGCGAACATATGTTCACTCCGCGTGATCTCGTATTTCTTGGAAGTACACGGCATTATGGATATCATACATATTTTCGCCGGATCGAGCCCGCTCTTGTCGGCGTAATATGTCTTGGACAATACCCCCACCATCTCATGCGGCGATTTGGCGGAAGAGAAATACTCTATCATGTCAGGATAAGACCTTTCCATGAAATCCACCCACGATGGACAGCATGTGGTTATAAGGGGCATGGGCCCCTTTTTATTCACCAAGCGCTGCACGAACTCGTTGGCTTCTTCCATTATTGTAAGGTCTGCCCCGAAATTAGTGTCGAAGACCGCGCGAAATCCAAGCTTTCTGAGCGCCGCGTAAAGTTTTCCGGTAAGGTCGGTCCCCTTCGGGAACCCGAACGCCTCTCCTATGGCTACCCTGACGGCCGGCGCTATCTGTACTACACAGTACTTATTTTCGTCATAAAGCGCTTCCCATGTCTGGCGCGTCTGGTCGAACTCGAAAATAGCGCCTGTCGGGCAATGCGCCGAACATTGTCCGCACTTGATACAGGGACTGTCCGCGAGCTGTATGTCTCCCGCGGATGATATCCTGGTATTCATCCCTCTTTCGAGAAAGGACAATGCCCACACATCCTGTATCCCCTGGCACACCTGCACACACCGTCCGCAAAGAATGCACTTTTCCGGCACCAGCCTTATGGTACCGGTAGAACTGTCCGCGGGAAGCTCCCTCAGCACCTGTTTGAACGGGAACTCCCTTATGCCGAAATCGGCGGCCAGGTCCTGCAGCTCACAATTGTTGTTCCGACCACACTGCAGGCAATCGTTAGGATGGTTTGACAGGATGAGCTCTATGACCGTGCGTCGGATGTCCTGCAGTTCCCTGTCATGGGTCACGATCTCCATGCCTTCCTCGATAGGCGTGCAGCACGCCCTCAGCATCTTGTTCGTTCCTTTGACCTTAACCACGCATATACCGCATGAAGCGGTAGCGTCCAGGTCCGGATGCTTGCAGAGAGTAGGTATCTTAATGTTAACTTTTTTCGCGGCGTCAAGTATGGTGGTACCTTCTTCCACGGTAACCGATATGTTGTTGATCTTCGCAGTCCTCATTTATCACCCCTGTATTATTGCGTCAAATTTACAAGTTTCATGACATTTACCGCATTTTACGCATTTTTCGGCAGATATCAACCATTCCCCTCTCTCGTTCTTTGTTATGGCGTCCGCCGGACAGACCTTGGCGCACAGCCCGCATTTTTTGCATTTCGCCTGCGATATGGAGTACTTAAGAAGCGCCGCGCATTTACCGGCCGCGCATTTGTGCTCCCTGACATGTTCATCATATTCCTTCCTGAAATACTTAAGCGTGGATATTACCGGGTTCGGCGCCGTCTGGCCCAGCCCGCAGAGAGAAGCCTTCATTACCGCCCCCGCTATCATCTCAAGCTTCTTGATATCCTCTTCCGTCGCTTCGCCACGCGATATCTTCTTCAGGTATTGCAGCATCTGGTATCCGCCGATACGGCACGGCGCGCACTTACCGCATGATTCATCAACACAGAAACGAAGGTAGAATTTAGCGATATCCACCATGCAATCATCCTCGTCCATGACTATCATCCCGCCGGAACCCATTATGGACCCCAGTTTCTGCAGGTTCTCGTAGTCCACCGGCGTGTCTATGTACTCTTCGGGAATAACCCCGCCCGAAGGCCCTCCCGTCTGTACGGCTTTTATCTTCTTATCGTCCAGCACCCCGCCGCCCACTTCATACACGATGTCCCTGATCGTCGTACCCATAGGCACTTCGATAAGCCCGGAATTCCTGACCTTGCCGGTAAGCGCGAATACCTTGGTCCCCTTGGACGTGGCGCTTCCCACCGAGGCGAAATTGTCCCCCCCGTAAAGATATATATAGGGTACGTTCGCCAGGGTCTCGACATTGTTTATTACGGTCGGGCATCCCCACAACCCTTTTATGGACGGATACGGCGGCCGCGGCGTTGGGCACCCCCTCTTTCCTTCGATAGAAGCGATCAGGGCCGTCTCCTCCCCGCACACGAACGCGCCCGCGCCAAGTCTTATCTCAAGATCGAACACGAACCCGGTACCCAATATGTCCTTCCCGAGAAGCCCGTACTCATATGCCTGGTCTATGGCCTTCTGCACCCTCTTTATCGCCAGTGGGTATTCCGCCCGGATATAACAATATCCTTTCGTGGCTCCGATCATATAACCGGCTATTATCATGCCCTCTATCACCGAATGCGGGTCTCCCTCAAGCACGCTCCTGTCCATGTAAGCGCCGGGGTCACCTTCGTCCCCGTTGCATATTATGAACTTTTGTTCGCCTTTGGCGTTACGCGCGAAATTCCATTTCAGCCACGTGGGGAAACCTCCGCCGCCACGTCCGCGAAGACCGCTCCTTTTTAGTTCATCGATAAGGTCCTCGGGTTTCCGTCCGATGATCTTGGTCGAAAGGGCCTGGTACCCGTCACTGGCGATGTAATCATCTATGTTCTCCGGGTCGACGACCCCGCAATTCCTTAGCACGATCTTCACCTGCCTGGTACCGGCAGCCACGGGCATGTCCTTGATGACCTTACCATCCGCGATGGCATTCTTGACCATACTCGGCACGTCTTTGGCCTCCACTCCGGTATATGTCACCCCTGTACCGGCTACATGAACGGCGATCCCCTTGCCGTACACATCAAGCTCGACCGCCCGCACTACACGCGCTTTTTCGGCCAGGCCCACGCGCTCTATCTCCTTTACCATAAGACCGTAGATCTCGTCATGGCGTCCTTTTCCGTCCGTATCACATATAAAAACCGTTTTCATGTTCTTCATTCTCCCACTCGTAGCGTTATTTTATGATCTTATAAACATGGTCATCTATTATCTCTTTTTTTTCGATATGCCTGTCGAGTATCTCCACCGCTGTTCTAGCGTCCACGCCGCCGTATATGACACGCGGCAGGCTATCACAACACACCTCGACAAGAGGCTCGGCATAGCACATACCCGCGCATCCCGTCCTGAGTATCTTTACTCCAAGACCCTTGTTCTTTACCTCATCGGATAGCGCGAGGAAAACCTCGTCGGCGCCGGCGGCAATGCCACATGTGCTCATGCCTACCTTTATCCAGTTCCCGGACGTTCTTCCCCGGGCCAGCTCTTCCTTTTTACCCTTTAGGGACTCTCTTGTCAACCGCGTCATTTCACCTCAGCTCCTTCTTTTACGTACTTATCAAGTATCCCTTTAATGTTCGATGCCTTTATCTTCCCATACACTTTCTCGTCCACCGTAATGACCGGGGCCAGTCCACAGCATCCCAGGCAGCGTACTACCTGCAGGTGGAAAAGTCCGTCGGCCGTGGTCTGTCCTTCTTCCACCTTAAGCTGCCTCTTGAGTTCCCTCAAAAGCTGTGGAGCCCCCTTCAGGTAACATGCCGTCCCCATACATACCGAGATGGTATGCTTCCCCGGAGGGTCCAGTTTGAAGTAGTTGTAGAACGTTATCACTTCGTATATCCTGGCCATAGGCGTACCCAGTATCCTCGACAGGGTGAACGATATGTTCCTCGGTATATATCCGTAATGGTCCTCTATGGCGTGGAGTATCATTATAAGATTGCCTTCCTTGCCCTTCCATTCCTTGATGATCTCCTCCACCTGGTGTATCTCCTGCATCCGGTCCTCGCCACCCGACTCCTCGAACACCTTGGACACAAGTTTGAGGAAAGCCTCGGGTTTTACCGGTTTTTCGACAAAAGCCTTCACGGGGCGGGATGAATTATGCTGGCACATGTCCTCCGGCAGGTCCGTACCCCTCTGCGCTCCCGAGATCAGTATTATCGGGATGTCCTTGGTCGAAGCGTCCTGGGACAGGGCCGTAGATGTCACCATGCCTTCGGTCTTGTAGCTCATCATCATATCCATGAGCACCAGGTCCGGCGCTTCGCTTTTCGTTTTCGCGAACCCTTCCTGTCCGGTGAACGCCGTAAGCACCTCATACCCGTTAGACTCGAGCAACATTTTCGTCGCTTCCACGAAATCCACGTCATCGTCTATGATCAATATCTTTTTTTTGAGCTCGTTTTCCATCGTCCCCTGTTCTCCTTGCGTTTATGCGGTCCTTATCTTGAAAATGAACGAATTACCTTTCTCGCGCGGTTCGGGCCATATCACACCGTCGTGCGCCTGCAATATCTCTTTGGTGATGAAAAGCCCTATACCCGTACCTTTGACCTTTTCCATCCCGGCGTATGTGAGCCGGGAGAACTTCTTGAAGAGCTTGTCAAGATCTACCGAGGGTATGGGCCTGCCATCGTTATACACCTCGACCTCTACCTCGCCTTCCCGCTTTGTGACATTGACCTTTATCTGGCCGCCCCTGGTGCCGTATTTTACGGCGTTGGACATCAGGTTGTTCATCACTATCAGCATAAGCGACGGGTCCGCGGCAAGCTCTATGTCGGATGCCATCGACACGAGGATACTCATTTCCTTTTCCCCCGCCACCTGGCTGAACGACTCAATGGAGGTCTCAAGTATGTCCCTGCCGAAAAGTACCTGCGTCTTCCTTACGGTCATCTCGCCCTTTTCTATCCTGCTGAGGTTGAGGAAATTCCGCACGGTCTCCGCCAGGTAATCCAGGTTCTTCGACATCGATTTAAGCGCTTTTTTCTGGGGGTCGTTGAGCGGCCCCAGTATCTCGTTCTGCAGGTTGTAAGAGTTGAGCACAATGGACGACAATATCCCCTTGAGCTCATGCGAAACGAACCCGACAAGGTCCAGGTATCTCTTGTTCATGACCATAAGCTGCTCATTGGATATCCTGAGGTTCTTGCCGCGCTCGTCCAGCATATACGCCATCATGTTGAATTCCATGGCCAGCTTATTAAGTTCCGTGATCCTCGTTGCTTCCTCGTCCACCCTGTAGTCGAACTCGCCAGCGGATATCTTGGACGTAGCCAGCAGGATAGCGTTAAGCGGCCTGGATATCGAGGAGGCGAGAAAACAGGACAGCCCGACCGCGGCTCCGGTGACCACTAGCGTTATAATAAAAAGCGCCAGGAGTATCTCTCTTTCGATATCAAGATACGGCGCTTCCAGGAGCCCTACGTACAGCATCCCGATCGTGGTCCCCTTTATATCCTTTATCGGTTCATACGCCGTGAGATACCAGTCCGCCACTACAAAGGCACGGTCGACCCATGTCTGGCCCTGCCCTATCACGGCGTCGTACACCTTCTCCGACACACGCGTTCCCACCGCCCTCTCGCCGTCAGGGTCCAGCACGTTCGTGGATATCCTCACGTCCCGCTGGAAGACCGTAACGGTGCTCATGGGCTTGGACCTGTAAAGTTTTTCACCGAAAACAAGGTCCCTTATCTGGTCCACCAGCTCGGTATCGCGGTTAATTATGCGCCCTCCGTAGACCACGCGTTCCACTTTTCCGTCCGCGGAGAACAGCGGCACTGCGCTTTCTATCACCATGACATTTTCCAGGATCTTCCGTTCTGTCGGCCTGGCCCTGGGCGTAGACCTTATCTCTATCTGCGTCCGCTCAAGCGCCCCATCGTCTATCTTCGCGAGTTCGCCAAGGTCCATCAACCTGCTCCCCCCGGCCTTTTTACCCGAAAAAGCCGCTTCCACTATATCGCTCGGGGAATCTTGCGGAGTATACGCCACCCTGACATAGTCGAGCCCTGATCCTTTCCTCAGCACGTCAAGGCTGGGAACATCCCCGGCAAGCGACAGCATACGCAACGTCCTTGTTATCCGGCTGTTGTAGACCGTACGTGCCGATTCAAGCCCGTTCTTGACCTCTTTCTGGGCGCGCTCTATGATATCCTTCCTGATGACATATACCCCGAGAAGGGTTATCACGACCCCCATGGCCAGTACCACCACCAGAAAAGAGCCCATAAGCCTGGACTGCAGGCTATATTTTCTCATTTTTACCCCTATCGACCTCCGGACCATGTCCCGCTAAAGGACAGAAGCGTATACGCCACACACGCATGATCCGTGATCTTGATGTTTTATGTTTTTTGCGTCGAAAGAAAGGAACTATATGGGTTCAAGCTTGCCGCAATTTATCCCCGATCACGCCAAGTACCGTATTAATGCCAACGGGCCTGTTAAAGCGCCGCTTATGCCAGCTTGCGTATGACCAGTACAACATACTTTCGCTTCCTCATCCCCCGGAAGGGAGAAGAAAGACAGGAATGTTAATACCCCTTATTTTCGTTTCTTTCATGAAAAGCATGCCGGGATCGACCTCTTCCATCATTAGGCCCGTTATCTCTACATCCGGCACGAACGTTCCACGCTTTTCCAGGCCTCCCACAACGTTCTCGGCCCCTATCAATATATATCCTTTTTTCTAGATCGAGGAAGACATCTCCGCTTTTTCCCCGCGTCGTTATCTATTACAAGTATTTTTCGCGGCTTTCCATTCATCTTATTTCCACTGCCGCGCCTTTTACTTAAGTTTCGTTTCGAGAACGTTCAACAGCCTGTTATGGTTGAGCGGTTTCTGGAACACACCGCTGAACCCCAGCTGGCTGTAATCCGTACCGGTCGAAACGCTGTCCCCGGCCCCGGAGAGCAGGAATACCGGAGCCGTATTGCCTTGCAACCTCAACTCTTTGACAAAATTCACGCCCGAATCCACTTCCTCCATCATGAGGTCCACTACTATGGCGTCCGGTCGTTCCGCCTTATATACCCTTATGCCGTTCTCGGCGCTGTCGGCTTCACATATCACATAACCATTAGCTTCCAGGAATGCCCTCAAAGCCTGTCGCAGGTCCTGGTCGTCATCTATTACAAGTATCTTCTTCCCGTCGGCCATGTTCTCCTCCTTAAAAACCACCCTATTTTTTTGGGGAAACCGTGTTCTTCCCAACGAAATCCAGTATGAAGTCCAGCGCTTTCTCGACATTTTTTCTGGCCCGGGAGGATAATTTTTCTCCGAACTCGTCGAACTCGTACCCCCTTATCCCGAGCACATATCCCTCTGTCTCGGCGTCGAAAAGATCATGCGCGAGCGCCATTACCGCCGGTGGTTCCACGCTGTGCGTCGTGAACGAGTTAGGATCACCGGGTCTTACCTCTTCAAAAAAGAACGGTTCTTTACCTTCCAGGGACGCGTCCGCGAATATCACTACATCATGTTCCGCTACGTTCGCGGCATCTTCCACGGTAAGCTGGTAATCGGCGTCCACTGTCACACCCGGGAGAGCCCTTTCCTCCACCAGGCCGGCGAAGTACGGTCCGATGCCATCATCCAGCCTGCCCGGGTTACCGTACCCTATGATCAATATCTTCTTCACGCCGTCCATCATCCCTTGCTTTTCCTGTCAATAAGCGCCCCGTTATGGTCGAACAGGCTCACCGCAAGCGGCATCCTTCCCATGGCGTGCGTAGCGCACGACAAACACGGGTCATAAGCCCTTATGGCCACTTCTATGCGGTTAAGCAAGCCTTCCGTTATCTCTTTCCCGCTCAGGTAGTC
This sequence comes from Candidatus Omnitrophota bacterium, assembly GCA_028715965.1. Classification (NCBI taxonomy): domain Bacteria; kingdom Pseudomonadati; phylum Candidatus Omnitrophota; species Candidatus Omnitrophota bacterium. Next base: position 185,033 of record JAQUQS010000002.1, read on the forward strand.
CTCCGCGACCTTCTGTACCGCGCGGTTCATCGGCTCGTTATTATTGGTGGTCGAGACGATAAGGTTCGCCATAACGACCTGGTCATCCTTGTTCACCTTGTAGTGGTGGAACAAGGACCCCCTGGGCGCCTCTAATATGGATACCGCTTCCTCCCGTCTTTCCCCCTTGACCACGAGGTCATTGCCCTGCAGGTCCGGGTCGTGCAAAAGCTCCTTTATTTTCTCGATGGAGTGAAGTGTCTCTATCATCCGCGCCCAGTGATAAGCCATCGTTATGTTATTCGGCCTTCCACCAGTGAGCGCCATGAATTCCTTACGTTCTTTCTCCGCCTCCGGGGTATCAATGAAGTCACACACATTGACCCTCGCCAGCGGACCGACCCTGTACCAGCCTTTTTCCGGACCTATGGACTTTATGAACGGGAATTTCATGTAGGACCACGTCTTTACGTCCTCGGCTATGTACTCCAAGTAATCCTGCGGGTCCATATGGTCGAATATCTTCTTCCCGGCAGCGTCCACGGCCCTGAGCTTGCCATCATAAAGGTCCATCGCCCCGTCATCCCGAACAAGCCCGACGTGATTGGACTCGAACGAGCCGAAGTCCTTGAGCTCGTCAAGATGCTCTGTGGTATAATCCTTTGCGATCTTAAGCGCGGAACGAGACCATTCTACCATCTGGTCAATGTCTTTCAGGAACCCGTCACGTTCCTCTATCGTAAGGTTCTTATTCACCCCGCCGGGAATGGCGCCGGTACCGTGTATCTTCTTCCCGGACGTAGCTTTTATTATCTCCTGGCCGTATTTCCTCATCATGACACCCTGGACCGCGAGATCTGGGTATTTCCTGGCCACGCCTATAACGTTACGTATCGCCGGGTCCGCGTCGAACCCGAACAATAGGTCAGGGGAAACCAGATGGAAAAAATGCAGGGCATGGGACTGGAACGTCTGGCCGTAATGCATGAGGCGCCTTATTTTTTCCGCCGTAGGCGTGAGTTTATCCGCTCCCACTATCCTGTCCATCGCCTTTGCCGCCGCGAGATGATGGCTTACGGGACAGATACCGCACAGCCTCTGCACGAGCACGGGCACTTCCCAGAAAGGCCGTCCCTGTATGAACCGCTCGAAGCCCCTGAATTCCACTATATGAAGACGGGCCTGTTTCACCCTGTTCTCTTCATCCAGTAAGATGGATACTTTTCCGTGCCCCTCTACCCGGGTCACCGGTTCTATTATCACTCTTTTACTGTCTTTTGTTTTCACGGTTCTCTCTCCTCGACTGTTAATCGTATTTTATAAGCTCGTAAGGCAGTTCCAGCGGTTTTCCTTCCAGAAGGGCCACAAGCGCGGCCCATAGAGTATCAGCGGAAGGCGGACACCCCGGCAGGTGATAATCTATCTTGACCACCTCATGGCACGGATAGACCTTATCAAGCACAAGTGGTATTTCCCTGTCATTGGGGACCTGTCCCGACGGATTATGTACCGTAGGCCCGTTAAGATACGCCTCGTCCATACATTCTTTCAGGGGTATCCCGTTCCGTAGCGCCGGGATACCGCCGTTTATCGCGCAATCCCCGACCGATACCAGGACATCGCAATGCCTGCGAAAATCCTTGAGGACCCTCACGTTCTCTTCGTTGCAGCACCCTCCCTCGATAAGCCCCACAGCGCATCTTCCGGTGAATTCCTTTATGTCGTCCACCGGTGATTTGTCGAAATCGACAAGCTCTATCAACTTCAGTATACGGTCATCAATATCCAGGAGTGACATATGGCATCCGAAACACCCTGCCAGGGACGCGGTAGCTACTTTTGGTTTATCTTTGCTCATTTCAGGCCCACCTTGATATCTTGTTATTTTTTGTTGTTCTCCACATCAGACCCTATGGGTTCTTTGTCGTAGAGCCTTTCGCCTATAGGGACCGCGTATCCTACCCGTTTCTTGATTATGGCCCCGACCGGGCATACATTGACAGCCTTGTCCGTTATGTCAATATCGGTATCGACCAGTTTGGCCTCAGCGTTGACCGCGATCTTTTTATGCGGCCCTCTGCCAACGAACTCAAAAACGCATTTTCCGTCAATATCCCTGGAAGCCTCTACGCACCGGCCGCACAACACGCACCTGTTACGGTCTATGAATATGTCGGGATGCGACGCGTCAAGGTCCCTGTTCGGAAAAAGATAAGGGAATTTGGGAGCGCATATGCCCAGCCTATACGCTATGGCCTGGAGCTCGCAGTTCCCGCTCTTATCGCAGAACATGCAGAAATGGTTCCCTTCGACGAATAGCATATCTATTATGTCCCTGCGCATACCCTTGAGCTCGGGCGTATCATTCTCCACCACCATACCGTCCGTAGCCGGCTGGGTACAAGCGGCCTGTGGCCTGCCGTTGACCATGACCGTACACACCCGGCAGCTCCCATGCGGCACGAGACCTTTCATCTGGCACAGCTTCGGTATGTATATACCCGCGTCCTCCGCGGCTTCAAGTATGGTCTGCCCCTGGCGCGCTTCTATCTCTTTCCCATCGATAGTAAAAGTTATTTTCCCGCTCATATCATGTCCTTTTCGTTAGAATATGACAGATTCCCGGCCCGTTATGTCCTGGGCGTCGCCCAGGGCCTTTTTGATATCAAATGACGGCTGCATACCGTCCTCGTTCTTCTTTACCCTTGACTCGTAATCCGCCCTGAAATTCTTAAGCGTGGTAAGGATCGGGTTAGGTGAGGTCTGCCCCAACCCGCACCTCGACGAGATCTTAACGGTCTTCCCCAGGGATTCCAGATAATCCAGGTCCTCAGGTTCGCCTTTGCCGGCGATGATCCTGTCCAGACGCTCCTTCAATAGCACGTTACCCACACGGCACGGCGTGCAATAACCACAGCTTTCCTCTATGAAGAACTCCATATAGTAACTGACAAGCTGCAGGAGGTCCCGTTCCGGCCCGAACACCACGACCGCGCCTCCTGTCCCCAGATCATCATAACATACTGTCCGCTCATATTCTCCCGGCCCGATAAGCGTACCGCTCGGACCGCCAACAAGCACGGCTTTGGCGTCTTCCGCGCCAACCGCCTTAAGCAGGTCCTTGACCTTTACCCCGAACGGGAACTCATATACCCCGGGTCCGGCGCAATCACCCGACACGCTGAGAAGCTTTGTGCTGGGGCTGCCCTTGGAGCCTATCTCCGCGAACCACGCCGCCCCCTTTTCCATTATCCTGGCCACACAGCAGAAGGTCTCCACGTTGTTCACACTGGTGGGATACCCCATGTATCCCTTTTGTGCCGGGAAAGGCGGACGTGTTTTCGGGTCGCCCCGGAGTCCCTCACAGGAAGAGATCAGGGCAGTCTCCTCGCCGCAGACATATGCCCCGGCGCCAAGCTGCACTCTTATATCGAAAGTAAAACCTTTCTTTCCCATCACATCCTTGCCCAGAAGACCTTTTTTCCTTCTTTCCTCTATCATTTTTTCAAGGAGTTTCTTCAGGTACGCGTACTCGCCCCGAAGGTACAATATCCCTTCTTCCGCGCCTATGGCATATCCGCCTATCGTCATGCCCTCGAATAAAAGGTCATATTTCTCCGTAAGTATGACCCTGTCCTTGAACGTTCCCGGTTCGCCCTCGTCCGCGTTGCAGATAGTGAATCTTTTCTCCCCATCGGCCGCGCGCGTGAATTCCCATTTCATCCCGGTGGGGAACCCCGCTCCGCCGCGTCCGCGCAACCTGGCGGCCTTTATCTCGCGTATGACCTCTATGGGGCTCATGGACAGGGCCTTCTTCAGTCCTGTACCCGGTTCGTATTCACCGAAGATAACGGGCCCCTTCTTCCTTATCCCGTTGTTCACCATGGACTTTACAAGTTCGTGGGCGTTATTCCCGTCCCCGAGCTTTTTTGATATTTTCGCGGGGTCCTTGTGCTTTTTCAGCTCTTTTACTATAGCACGCGCCTTGTCACTGGAAAGATGCGTGAACACCTCATCGTTTATGAGTGCCGCCGGAGCCTGGTCACACATACCTATGCAGGGCGTGTATTCAAGTGTTATCAGGCCGTCCCGGGACGTCTGGCCGAAACCCATACCAAGCTCTTCGGTGAAAGCGTCGGCGACCGCGTCGACCCCCTGCATCTTGTCCACGATATCGTTACACAACCTTATTATGATACGCCCTTTGGGTCTTTCCGTAAGGAATGAGTAGAACGTGACAAGGCTTTCCACTTCTACGAAATGGGAACCGGTCGCGGCAGCTATCTCTTTCATGGCCTCTTTTGATATATATCCCAGCTCTTTCTGGACGTCTATCGCGATATCCATGAGCCTGGCTTTGTCATTTCCGTGTTCCAGGCATATTTTTTTGATGGTTTTTGCGGGATTTTCGGTCATAAGTCATACCTTCTCTTTAATATTGTTAAACAATATAACCGGCTTAATCGTGAAAAAACGAACGATTACGAGTAAACATTATATCACGTTTATGTTTTTATTCAAGATAAATCAAGATCTACCAGAATGATACAGGCCGGAAAAAATGTTATTCGACCTTACGCGCTTTCACACCTACGCCCTTTTTCCTCTCTGTCTTGAGCCAGTCTATCCACTCTTTCATCCCCTTGCCGCAGCGGGCGGATATCTCGAATATCTTCACACCCGGGTTCAATTTACCAAGATCTTCGTATATCCTGGCCGTATCCATGCCAAGGGCGTCCTTAAGATCGACCTTGGTAAGCAGGACAACGTCCGCCACCCTGAACACCGTGGGATATTTCGCGACCTTATCGTCGCCTTCCGGCAGGCTTAAAAGCACTACTTTGACATTTTCCCCAAGATCGAACTCTCCCGGGCATACAAGGTTCCCCACGTTCTCAATGAAAAGATAATCCATGCCTTTAAGTTTTCCCTCTTCCAGGCTTCCCGATACCTGGTTCGCGTAAAGATGGCAGCTCATTCCCGTATTGATCTGCGTGACTTCGGCCGCGTGCGGCTCCAGCCTTTCAGCGTCACGCGTAGTATCCAGGTCCCCGACAAGAACGACTGACCTTTTATCCCGGCCGAGCTCCGGTATGGTCTTTTCGAGCAAAGTGGTCTTACCGCTTCCGGGCGAACTTATCAGGTTCACCGCCAGAAGACCCGCTTTCCTGAACATCTCGCGGTTCTTTTCCGCGACCACATCATTGGAATTCAATACGTTCTTTACGACGTTTATCCTCATACCGACCCACTCCTCTTCAGGACAGCGCAAAAGTGTTCCCTTTACCTGTCCCCTACCACCGCTTTAAGGATTATCTCATCCCCGCCGGTTATCTTTGTATCGGTCGCCCCGCATACCGTACAGGTAATATCGTTAGGCTGCGGTTCGAACGCGCTCCCGCACGCTTTACACTCGGCGGAAGCTTTTTTCTCATATATCCTGAGCAGGGCCCTTTCGGCCGGAGTCCCTTCGCTTACCGCGCGGAACGCTTCGGCCATGACCTCGGGCACTACCTGCCTCAACGTCCCCGTTTCGATCTCCACTTCATCCACCCTCGAAAGCCCGTTCTCTACGGCTATCCTCATTATCTCGTCGATAAGACCTTCGGCTATGGACAGCTCGTGCATGCGCCCCCTTAAAGCTGGCAGAAAAGCGAAAGGAACTCGATCGCCAGGTCTATGTTCCTTATCTTGACCTTCCCCGGGACGCTCACCGTGGTAGGCGAAAAATTCACTATACCCTTGAGCCCGGATGAGACCATAATATCCGCTATGGCCTGGCTGTGTTCTTCCGGAACGGCTATTATACCTATATCCGCGTGGTTCCGCGGGATCACTTCCATCGCTTTGTCCACGGAATATATCTTCACCCCGTTGATCTCGCGCCCGACCTTCCTGCTGTCACGGTCGAACGCGGCCACGAGTTTTATCTTGTCCTGGTGGAAACCGGGATATTTCAATATGGCAGATCCCAGATTCCCTACCCCGAAAAGTACCACATGCGCCACATTATAGGAAATGAATTCCTCGAGGATCTTCTTAAGTTCCTTCGTACTATACCCGACCCTGGGCTTACCTACCTTCCCGAAATTGGATATGTCCTTACGGATCTGTACATCCGTAAGGCCCGTAAGCTCCGCGATCTGCCCGGATGAGACCTGGTCCCTCCCCGCGGCGATAAGCTTCTCCAGGGTCCTGATATATAGGAATGACCTGTTTATAGTGTTCTTTGGTACTTTTTTCATTCTCCTGCCACCATTAATTGTGAAACTTGTAACGATTATTATAGCTTTTTTCCGGGGGAATGCAAGAGGAAAATATATGTTCGCGGCGGGCTCAATTATGTCTTTTTCTCTGTCCCAGGAGGATCATGTCACGCAGCTCCTCCGGGTCACCCGCCTTTATCCATTTATCGAAAAAATGCGGGTTTTGCGAAAGTTCGGCTATAGCGGAAAGCGCCTTGAGATGGAAGCTTCTCTCATCCCGTGTCCCGGCTATCACGAATATGATATGGACCTTCTCCCGCGCGCCGGGGAACGTTACCCCACCACGGCATCTTGCCAGGAGTATGCTGAACTTTCCCGTGCCTTCTATTATTATGTGCGGCACGGCAAGTCCCGGCATAAGTACGGTACTTGCCTGCTTTTCCCTTTCTACCAGGGCGCTCAACATCACGTCTTTCTCTATATCCAGCCTGGCCGATATCTTTTCGGACACAAGTTCGAAAAGCTTTTTTTCCGTCATCTCCTCTTCTATATCAAGCAGAACGCTCTCCTCGATGATACGGTCGAACCTGTCCCTTTCTATGTTATCCCTTTCCCTTATTATGTCCTTGAGTTCCGTTTCAAGCGTGACGCTTTCAAGCTCACGCGCGGCCATTTTTTTCACGAGGTATAAAAGGGCGTAATCCTTTTTGCCCTGTACCCTCCCGTAGAACCAGTACAGCAGGAGTCCCGCCGCGAAAAGCCACGTCCCGGTCAAGAGCGCGTCCTGGCCCATGTTCACCACAAGCAGCCAGAACCCGAACACACCAAGTATCTGTATCCACGGGTAAAAGGGACACTTGAATTTCGGGCGATAATTACGCACACCGCTCTCCCTCATTATCACTACACAAAGGCAGGAGAATATGAAGGTGAATATAAGCACGGTGGAAGCGGCCTTTACAAGGATGTTCAGGTCAAGGAACAACGCAAGCACCATGAAAAGACCGGTAGCCAGTATGGACACATACGGCGACCCGAACCGCTCATGTATGTTCGAGAACATGCGCGGCAGGAGCTTGTCCCTGCTCAGGGCAAAAGGATATCTTGCCGCGGACATGATACCCGCGTTCGCGGTCGAAACGAACGCCAGGATAGCGGCCAGGCTGAGCGCTTTTCTTCCCCATTCCCCCATGAATACAGCCGCGCCGTCGGTAATGGGCATAATGGAACTGTTGAGGTCCGAGTTGGCAAGCACGCCGGAGGTTACCAGAACTACAAGGCTGTACAGTATGCTTACGGTCACAAGCGATAATACCATCGCTCTGGGTACGGTCCTTGACGGGTCCTTCACCTCTTCGGCCACGCTGGCCACCTTGAGAAGCCCTCCGTACGAGACGAACACGAACCCGGCGGTGGAGAATACCTTCCCCCACCCGTAAGGCATGAAAGGTCTCAGGTTAGAAAGTTCAACAGCCTTTATACCGTCGGCGATATATATCACCAGAAGTATGAGCAGGACAATGACCACCCCGACCTGTAACTTGCCGGCCTCCTCCACTCCCAATACATTCACTACCACGAAAACCGCGCATAAGGCCACCGCGATAATATGCACTTCCATGGGCGCTATGATCTTTATGAAAGCAGCCATACCGATAAGGGCGAACGCGCTCTTCAGGGATATCGACATCCAGGTAAGGACCCCGTCTATGGTCCCGAGGGCCGGGCCCATGCTCCTGGTGACATAGAAATAATCCCCTCCCGCCTTAGGCATGGCGGAAGCCAGTTCCGCCTGGCTGAGCATCCCCGTCATAGCGAGAAGTCCCGCGAAAAAATATGAAAGTACCACGGCAGGACCAGCCTGCGCATGCGCGAGCCCCGGCAGCACAAAGAGCCCGGAACTTATCATCGCGCCGGAAGCTATACAAAAAACATCCAGAAGTTTCAGCTTTTTCTTGAGCCCCATAAACTCCTTTTCCTTACACCTGGAACGTGATGGTCACTCATACATGAAAGAAAGGTCCCCGGCCATACGCGGATCCGGGTTCCTGCGCATATAATCTATGTAGAACTCGGCCTTCCTGGCCATGTCTGACGCCGGATCTATATCGATGACCTTTTTCATCTCTTTGTATGCCTCGGAGACCTTCTTATACCCGTTATAATACAACACCCCCCGGTTATAATGCGCTTTCTGGTCGTCCGGCCACAGACTAATTATCCGGTCATATATGTCCGTCGAGTCATCATAATACCTGTGGTTATAGTAAATATACGCTATGGCATTCAATCTGCTAAGGTGCAGGTACGTCCAGATATCCTCACCCACCACCATGTCCTTAGTAAGGTCCAGGTACCTGTCGAAACACTCCCGGCCTTTTTCGGGTTTGCGTTCCGAAAAATACGCCTTGCCAAGGAAAAAACTGGCGTCCGGAAGAGCCCTGTCGTACTTCAGGGCTTTCCTGAACATCTTTATAGCGCGGCCTTTTTCGCCGGCGCTCCAGTACAACTCGCCCAAAAGGACCATGGCCCGGGCGTCCCGCGGATCGCGTTTGAGCATGCTCAGGCACATGCGTTCGGCTGTTCCGCTATCCTTATCGATCATCATGAGGACGACCGACCCGTATATATCCTCCGGGCCCTCTTCCGTATAAGCCGACGGGACGGCCATCATCGCCGTGACCACCAGAACAGACAACAATATGATCGGATATCCGCGTCTCATTAAGTTACGCCTTACATTACACGGTCACGCCCGGCGCTCTTGGCCTTGTACAATGAACTGTCCGCTTTCCTGATAAGCTCTTGCCAGCCGGAAGCGTCCCGGGGGAACTCCGCCACTCCTATGGAAACGGTAAGCCGGCCCAAAGGCTGCGACTCCTTGTTGTAGAAATCGTAATTACGCACGTCCCTGAGTATCCTCCTCGCCCGGGCCATCCCTCCCATCCTCTCGGTCTCGGGAAGCACGATAACGAACTCCTCCCCGCCGTACCTGGCGACTATGTCTATCCCGTCACTTTTGAAGGTCTCGTCCGACCCTCTTGAGGTAGCCCTAAGTATATCCGCTACCTGCTTGAGGACTATGTTCCCCAGGTCATGACCGTTGATGTCGTTATACTGTTTGAAATGGTCTATATCGATGAAAAGCACAGTGAGCGGCCTCGAGTACCTGCCGGCCCTGGCGACCTCGTTGGCGAAAACAGTGTCGAAATACCTGTAATTATAAAGCCCTGTAAGCGCGTCGACCATCACCAGCTTCTCGAGACGGCTATTCTCTATCTGCAATTTCTTGTTGCGGCTGTCGTTAGTCTCGTCCAGCATACCGTTGACGAACTGGACCTCTTTAGTGAGCTCTTCGATCTTGTATTCCATTATACGCATGTTATACCTGAGAACGTCTCGCATGGAAACGATCCCTGCCAGCATACCGTCATCCTCCACCACCGGGACATGTCTTACCGTGTGACGCATCATAAGGTCATACGCCTCTTTATGCCCGGCACCTATGTTCACAGTGATGATATCCCTGGTCATCACATCGCCCACGGGCGTAGTATCCGCGTCGATCCCTCCGACGACAACACGTTTCACGACATCTCTTTCCGTGAAAATACCTGTCGGACGACCGTTCTCTTCTATCACTACCGCCCCTATGTCTTTCTCCTTCATAAGAGCGCATACCTCACCAATAGATGTCCCCGGCGACACCGTTGCCACGCTTTTCACCATCCACGCCGCTATTTCCCCCATGTCAGTCCTTGTCCTTTTGTCTTGATCCGCATCCCGGCATCCACAGGCCCTACTTAGTAAATATACCATCTATCAGGGCATAAGAACAATAACATTTATTTAACGATGATGATGCAAAATACCGCATACGATGTTATAATATTCTTTAAGGGAGGCGAATATGCGAAAAGCGAAAATACTCGTTGTGGAAGATGAAAGTATAATCGCGATGGAGATAGGCTCGCGCCTTGAAAATTCGGGATATAACGTCGTGGGGATCGTCTCCTCCGGGGAACAAGCGATAAAAAGAACTGACGAGATCATTCCGGACGTCATCCTCATGGATATAATACTCAAAGGCGAGATAGATGGCATAGAGACCGTAAAGGAGATACGGAAAAAGCACACCACCCCCATTATCTACATAACCGCGTACTCCGATAAGGAAACCTTTAAACGCGCCGAAGAGACCTCCCCTTATGCCTTCCTGCTGAAACCATTCGAGGAAGACACCCTGAAGGACGCGATCGAGAACGCGTTGAAAGACGCTTCTTCCCCAAAAAAGTAATATTAGCTCATTTATCGCGATCGTTCCGTTTCAGGACTATGGCCCCGTATCCCCAGCCGGTGAACGGTATTTCATCCACTACCTTATCCAGGTGGTAATCTTCCTTCAACAGGTTCTTTATATCAGGGGCATAATCAACACCGAATACCGGATATCCGTATTCGGTCGTATCCCTCTCAAAAACGACGGCATAATCTACTCTTTTATCTTTTATGGCCGCGGCCAACGCTTCCTGTCCCATAATGTTGACACAATCCGGCACGTATGTTTCCATCCAGAGAGGATTATCCTTCCCGAGCAAGTAATTAAGCGCCACCCCTTCCGGGAACACCACCAGGGTATCTGACGGCCCCATTACCTTTCCCAGATATTCCGCCAGCAATATGAATACATACGTCCTTTCGGTCGGCGAAAAGAACAGTTCCCCTTTTCCACCAAGATCGATACCAACGTTCCTGTCGCGGTAGTACATTATGTTACCCCTGAGAAAGAATGTCATGCTCATCATAAGAAAACACGCGGCAAATATCCTATATATGTACGCGGCCCGGGCTGATAGCGGGTCGAACCCCCGTACAGCCCCCGGGACCATACGGAACGTGAATACATACATACTTACCATAGAAGGGATAAGGAGAAAGAAACCGTAACCCTGGGGATGGACTTTCAGGAGTATCCTGCCTATAAGCACCAGGGAGAGCAGAGCCACACAAAGCGTCATTAAGGCCTGTGCCCGGCCATCTTCTTTCGTGTTACCATATCCCGCTGAGACTATAACGGCCACAAGAAGTAGCGGAAGCATGGAGTACTGCGCTATGCCAAGAACATTACCGAACCAACTCCCACAGAAAAGGCCCACGGCCGCGCTGAACGCATAGGCGAAATATACGCCGCTTGTCATCCCTTGATGCTCTGACATTTTCGATATCCGTGGGGATATAACGCGGAACAACATAAGACTTCCCGCGAATACCACAAAAACACCGAACACCAGCAACAAATTCCCGGGGATGTTATCGAACCCTGTAAGCGCGTAGGAAAACTGGCTTTTACTGCAGGCAAAGACCGAGTATCCCCCGACTATCTTCAAGAATGAACCCGCTCCCCCGGCATACGAGAAGAACACCGCGAAAAGGAAGGCTGCACACGCCGGGGGTAAGGCGAGACCGAACATGTCCTTCCATCCTCCGGACCGTTTTGCGCGCATAAGCCCGACAAGAAAGAACACGCCCCACGACATAAGTCCATAATCCGGGCGGGAAAGCATGGCGAGACACGTAAAGAACGCCCATGGCACAAGCTTCACTCTTCTCCCTTTCCTGACAAATCCCAGGAAAAAGAAAAGCGCGAAGAACAGGAAACACGTGAAAAAAGTCGAGGCCACGCTATATGGCAGGATAAAATTGAATATCCCCCAGCTCGAGAAAAAACATACACATATGACCTGCACCAGTATGAGCGCGGATATATATCGGTCGAAAAAGTAGCGTGATACACGGTATAACGCCACCAAAGTCGCTACGGAGACCGCGATACCGGCATAAACCGTCCATTTTATGTGGACACCGAAAAACGCGTTCAGGAACGCGATGATATACGGAGGAAGGAACCCGTAAAAATACAGTACATCCCTATAAAGCACGGCCCCCTGGGACAGTTTTAAGAACACCCACTGGTCGCGGAACGTATCAATGATAAAATCGCCCCATCGGAACCACGTCAGCCTGAGCATCACGACGAACACTGACGCTGGCAGAAGATATATAAGCCATCTACCGGGAGCGAATGTGCCCGAACGCTTCATATATGGCATCCCCCCTGTCCTCTTTTTTCATAGTATCTCTGGTGATATTCCTCGGCCGGGTAGAACACTGAAACCGGCTCTATCCCTGTCGTTATCTTCCCCCCGTACAAAGGTGTCGCGTTCAACTTATCCAGGGAAACGCTGGCGGCATTTTTTTGGGCGTCATCATAGTAGAATATCACGGACCTGTACTGGGTCCCCACGTCCGGCCCCTGTCTGTTCCCCTGTGTAGGATCATGGCTCTTCCAGAAGACACCGAGAAGATCCTCATAGCTGACTACCGACGGGTCGTACGTGACTTTTACCGCCTCCGCGTGCCCCGTCCGGCCCGAACATACTTCTTCATATGACGGGTTCTCCGTGACCCCACCCATATAACCGACTTCCGTATCACGCACCCCGTCCACTTTGCGAAAAACCTCTTCTACACCCCAGAAGCATCCGGCAGCGAACACGGCCTTTTTCCCGTCCCCCATCTCTCCCCCGCTCGTTCTCTCTCCAGCCAGCAAGATGGCCAGAAGCACCCATATTATTGAACGCCGTATTTGTGTCGTCATTTCCATGCTATTATACCACACATACCTTGCCTTAGTCCGTTGAACACAAAAACTCATCGTTTGATTGACTAATCCGTAACGGACGGCATATAATAAGGAACTGAACATCTTGTCCGGTAGGGCTTATTATATGGCGAAACACTATATTGATGTCCCCACGGGGATCGTGAAAGTGGGCCGTGAAAGGTCCATACTTACCTCCAACGGCATAGGCTCATGTGTTGTTGTCGCCTTATACGACCCCAAAAAGAAGATCGGCGGCCTGGCTCATGTTATGCTCCCGGGAAAAGCCAGCATAAATAACATCGAAAAGAGAAAAAAGACCAGGTACGCGGTGAACGCGCTGGACGAACTCAAGAGGAGAATGACCCTTATAGGAGCGGATGACATACGTTCGATACAGGGCGTCCTCATCGGGGGGGCTAACGTACTGAAGTCCACGGATGACATTATCTGCTCAGAGAACATCCGTTCCTGCAGCGTTTATCTGGAAAAGAATGGCATTGCCATAAAAGCCCGGGCTGTCGGTGGCACCGCGAGACGAACGGTGACCTTCAACATAGGGTTCGGCAAATTATATTCCACGGAAGGCAACGGAAAAAACATACTACTGCACTCTTTCGCCAGGGATCCGGAACCTTTTCGTGAGGAAAGAGGCTCGGAATGAGACCACATAAGATCATATTCCTCTATGGCTTGATCGGCGCGATGCTCTTCTGGTTGATCGACTCGTTAGCGGATTTTTTCATATATTACAGGGATAACACCTTGCTCGACCTCATGTTCTTCGGTGTCCCCACTCATGAGATATATACAAGGAGCGCTGTCGCCCTGCTCTTTCTGGCGTTCAGCGTCATCCTGTATGTATACACACGAAGACTTTACAAGCTCTCCGTTATCCTGGACTCCAGGAATAGCGCTCTTCAGCGTTCCGAGAACAAACTTAAAAGCATGAACGCCGAACTCGTGGAGATCAACCGGCACCAAAGGACCATAGAGCAGCAATTGCGCGCCACCAACCAGCAGCTATCCGCCTCCGAGCAGCAACTGCGCGCCACCAACCAGCAGCTATCCGCTTCCGAGCAGCAATTGCGCGCCACCAACCAGCAGCTATCCGCTTCCGAACAGCAGCTTCGCGCCGCCAACCAACAGCTCACCACGTCAAGGAACGAGATACTCAGGGAAAAGGAAAAAGCGGACCTTTATCTTCATATGGCCGGGACAATGCTCCTTATCCTTGACAATACCGGCAAGGTAGTGCTTGCCAACAAAAAAGCCTGTGAGATACTTGAATGCCAGCCTGAAGAGATATATTCCCGGGACTGGTTCGAAACATTCATTCCGGAGGGAGAAAGGACGAAAGTCCACGGGTTCTTTGACGGCCTGATCAAGGGCCAACTGGAACTCATGGAAAATACCGAGAATGATATCATTACCGCCAAAGGGGAGACCCGTCGCATCAAGTGGCACAATACACTACTCAAGGATGAAAGTACCGGAAAGATCTCGGGCATACTGAGTTCGGGTGAGGATATAACGGAAAAACAAAGAGCGGAACGCGAGATAATTAACCTCGCTAAATTCCCGTCAGAGAACCCGAACCCGGTGCTCAGGATATCAAAAAGCGGCGACATACTGTACGCCAACGAAGCGTCCGCGGCTATCCTGACGCATTGGGACACCTCAGTGGGCAAGAATATACCGGACAGCTGGAAAGAGCTCATTACTAACGCTATGGATACCGGCAAGCCTCTCTTCCTTGAAGTATCGGTCCCGCCCCGAACGTTCCTTTTCAACATATCCCCGATGCCCCTGGAAGAGTATGCCAATATTTACGCGAATGATATCACGAACCGTAAAAAAGCCGAGAAAGACCTGTCGGATTACCTGTTCTTCCTTGAGGGGCTGGAACGCGTGAATACGGCCAAGCTTAGATCCTATGACCTGGAAGATTCCATAAGAAGCGTTTTCTCCGAGCTTCTGGCCATCTTCAGGGTCGAACACGCGTGGCTTCTCGAAAAACGCGATCCGGGAAAAGGATCGCACATGATAATAGCGGAAAGTTCATGCGCCAAGCATCCATCCGCCACGAAGTCCAGGGACGCGATCACTATCTCGCCTGGGCTGGAAGAGCTCCTTTCCGACACCCAGTCATACGGCATACCAATTACATACGGTACCGGCAACGACCGGCCCCTGCCGGCAGAACTTGCCCCGGGACTCCCCGCTGGCATAAAAAACCTCATGGCGGTCTCGATACAGACCCTTGCCGGGAGATCATACCTCTTGGGCATTCACAACTGTTCGGCAGAACGCTCCTGGTCCGACACCGATAAAAAACTTCTAAAGGAAATATCCAACCGGATATCGGACCATATCACCAGCGGCATATATTTTGAGAGCGTAAAGGAAAGCTCCGTACGTTACACCACGCTTTTCGAGAACATGCTCAATGCTTTCGCCCTGCACGAGATCGTGCTGGATGAAAATGATACCCCCGTCGATTACGTCTTCCTCAATGTCAATACAGCGTTCGAGAATATGACCGGGCTGAAAAGGCATGATCTAATAGGAAAAAAAGTGACGGAGGCCTTGCCGGGAACGGATAAGGACCCGACCGATTTTATAGGTAAATACGGCGCGGTAGCCAAGGGACTGGGTGATATCCGCTTCGAGGCCTACTCCTCGGTGCTGGGTAAATGGTTCTCCATAATAGCCTTTTCTCCCGATAAAGGACGTTTCGCCACGGTGTTCGAGGATATCACCGAACGCAAGAACATCGAGCTTGAAAGAGCGGCAAGCCTTAAAGCGAAAGAAACTCTCCTCAGGGAGATACACCACAGGGTAAAGAACAACCTGCAGATCATATCCAGCATTAACTACCTGCAAGCCCAGCAGATCAAAGATCCCCAGGTACTGTCGCTACTGGCCGACATGCGCCTGCGCATTGTAGCCCTCGGCCTTATACATGAAAAGCTCTACAATTCCACGTCCCTCGGATCCATGGACTTCAGGGAATACCTGAGCTCGCTTAAAGAACACTTCCTCGCGACATACTCGAGCCCGGGGGCATCCGTTTCCATAGAACTGGATATGCCCGAACCCGTGTTCTTCGACATAGACACTTCCATACCGTGCGGACTGGTGATAACGGAACTTTTCTCGAATTCGTTCAAACACGCCTTTACCGCGGGAGAACAGGGAAAGATCAACATTTCCGCGCATTATACCGGCGAGAACAAGAACGCCTATAACATAGTATACGCGGATAACGGGCCGGGGTTCCCAAAGGGGTTCGACATACAAACGTCAAAAAGCCTCGGTATGAGGATAATAAGGTCGCTTGTGGAACAGCTTGATGGCTCTGTGGAATGTTTTAACCATAATGGCGCCAATTGTAACATAAGCATATGTCCGCGGCGGGAACGTAATACGGATTAAGGACGTACCGCCGCGCGGATCGTTGTCTGTCCTCTCTTTCATCAGGAACAAGGTCCTCCTGCTATGGACAACGGAGAAGGACCATACCCATTCCTTCTACCGTATGCCACATCAAAGTGGGGCGGATAACAATATCATGACCACCCCTTTACGAACAAGCATGACCGCTATTGCCGCGAGAAGCAGGCTCATGACCTTGGAAAGCGCTTTCGCCCCGCCCTCGCCCAGGCCTTTTATCAGGATACCCGAGAAAGAGAATATGGCCCCGGCTATAAGTATGTTAACAAGCACCGATACAAGTGTCGCCACTAGCCCGTACTGGCCGAGGCTTACGAGCGAAGTGGTCAGGACCGCGGGCCCTACGATAAGCGGTGTCCCTATAGGCACCGCGCCCAGGTCCTTTACCGGTCGCCTTCTTTGCTTGCCCGGGGTTATTATATCTATTATAGCTATGCAAAAAAGTATGGCCCCTCCGGCTATCATGAAATCGCCCATTGTTATCCCGAGAAGTTTAAAAACAGCCTGGCCGAGAAAAATGAAGAACACAGCAAGGCATACTGCGGTAACAAGTGATTGTACGATTATGGCCAGTTTTTCTTTCTGCCTGAGCCCCACCGTAAGGGAAACGAATATCGGCAGGACGCCTATGGCGTCGACCGCTACGAACACGGGTATGAACGCGAGAAAGATGTTCCTCATTCCAGCTGCCCTCCGGGCTTTTTCACCACTTTTTGAAAATAAAAAATACGGCCGCTATGATAAAGCCGAACCCCACAAAATAATTCCACTTGAACTCTTCCCTCAGGTAAAGGATCGAGAACACGGAGAACACGACCAGCGTTATGACCTCCTGTATGGTCTTAAGCTGGGCCGCCGTGAACTGGCCATGCCCTATCCTGTTCGCGGGCACCTGGAAACAATATTCCAGCAGCGCTATCATCCAGCTTATCACTATTACTTTGAAAAGCGGGGAATGCTTGTATTTGAGGTGACCGTACCAGGCTATGGTCATGAATATATTTGATACGGTGAGTAATATTATAGTCCACATAGGAGGATATTCTATCACAAACAAGGGTTATTTTATCCAAAGAAAAATATTCCGGCCGCGTAACTTTTTCCTTGATACCCCTCCCCCCCCCAAAAAAAAATATCAACAGAACCAGCCCCTGGTCCGCGAACATACCTTGACCAGCATCAGCATGACCGGCACCTCTATGAGGACACCTACGACCGTGGCCAGGGCCGCGCCGGAGGAAAGCCCGAACAATATCGTAGCCGTGGCAATAGCAACCTCAAAATGGTTGCTCGCCCCTATGAGTGCCGATGGCGCGGCGTCACGGTAAGACAGCCCCATTCGCCTGGCAATAACATAAGTCAGTCCGAAGATCAGGCATGTCTGGATAAAAAGCGGGACCGCGATAAGGAATATGACCTGCGGCTGGTCAACAATAAGTCCGCCCTTGAAAGAAAAAAGCAGTATGAGCGTAGTAAGTAACGCGCATATTGACACCGGCGTTAAATAACGCAAAAATCTCTCCTCGAACCATTTAAAGCCTTTTTTCGCGATCAGCCATTTTCTTGAATAATACCCCAGGAGTAACGGCAAACCGACATATATAACTACGGACAGGACTATCGTCTGCCACGGTATCGGCATTTTGTTCACGCCCAAAAGCCATCCGCCCAGAGGCGCGTAAAGAAAAAGCATTGTAAGGGAATTGATACCGACCATGACGAGGGTATGGCCATCATTACCCTTGGCCAGATGTCCCCAGATCAGCACCATCGCCGTACAGGGAGCTATTCCCAAAAGTATACACCCGGCAATATACGATCTGAATAATTCGACCTCCGCTCCGCCCTTCACTATTTCCACTCCCGGAAGCCATCCCTTAAAGAACACGCCCAGGAACAACCATGCAATACCAAGCATGGTGAACGGCTTAACGCACCAGTTAACGAATAACGTAAGCAAGACCGGCTTCGGCGTCTTGCCCGCTTTAATAACCTCGGCAAAGTCGATCTTGACCATGATCGGGTACATCATGAAAAAAAGGCAAATTGCAATTGGAATGGACACCTGATAGATCGAGACTTGGTCGAGCGTAACAGCGACCTGAGGGAATAACTTGCCAAGCGCTATTCCGGCTCCGATACAAAGAACAACCCATCCGGTAAGATATTTTTCAAAAAAACTTAACCGTCTTTCTTCATGAATAACATGTTCCATTTGCTCTCTTCCCCCTAGAACAGCTTCAGGATATAAATTCCGGAATAATACAACCCGACAAGAATAAAGATCACTCCGGTTATTCTGCGGGTATAAAGTTCTAGCTTCGTGATCTTATTAAACCAATGGCTCATTGAAGTAACACCTAACGCGATCGCGATAGCGAACATCAAGACCGGAAGCCCTGTTCCCACCCCATAAATAAACGGAAATATCGTTCCCACGTTGCTGTTAAGCGCCAAAGGAATAAGGCTTCCGAAGAATAACGCCGCGGAGACCGGACAAAACGCCAAGGCGAATATAAGACCCAAAAGAAAAGCCCCCGGCGCGCCGGACTCCACCAGCTTATTATGATGCTTTTGGGACAATGCCACGCCAGGCAACTTTATCGTGATCACTTCCAATAAAAATAATCCCGTAATCATCAAAAGCGGTCCTAAAGCCTTCACCAGGTATTTTTGCAAAAACTGCGCCGCCTGCGGCACGCTTAAAAGAGAGCTGATGATGATCCATCCCAATACCGCGTAAGCGACCACCCTGCCCAGCGTGTAAGCGAGCCCTGAAACGAGGACAAGGCCCGGATGAGCGATCTTCTTTGACAGGAACGACACCGCCGCGATGTTTGTAGCCAATGGACATGGGCTGATCGAAGTTAAAATGCCCAGCCACAAGGCTGATCCGGAAGCGATCAATAATTCCATTACTGCGCATCCTTCATGAAAGCCTTCACCTCAGACGTCACATAATCAATAAACTTTTGCTTATTGCGGGCAAGTTCCCAGATCTTATCGAGATCCTTCGACTTAACTTCCTTCCCGTCCTTAGTCATTGAGAGAATAAGTGTTTTGGTGTACAGCTTATAGTCTTCCACGAAATGCTCATTGCCCCGCTTCTCCACATTAACCGACTTGAACTCGACCTCCCCCGAAGCCAGGGCATCCTTGAAATTAGTTTCGACAGCTTCTTTTGAATATTGTTCCATAGCTTTACATGTCGGGCACCGGAACGACCCGTGAAAATAATATACAGTCGCCTTTTCCGGCGACCGGACCTGAACAGTATCCGCGGCACAAACGTTCGCAAGGACCAGGACCGCGAGAAAAGCGAACAGCGTCTTTCTCATTTCGCCCCCTCCCTTCACCGTACGAGTATATTTTTGATATCATCCTTGCTGAGCAACTTGCCGGATGAAACGATCTTTCCGTCGACGGCCAGGGCCGGTGTTATCATGACGCCTCTTCCGATGATATCGTCTATATCCGTTATCTTGTCGATATCGACCTGGATACCCAGCTCTTTAGCCGCTTCTTCCGCGTTGGCGAATAACTGCTTGCATTTGGGACAACCCGCTCCCAATATTTCGATCTTCATTTTATGCCTCCGTTATTTTTTAACCGCCGAGATCTTTATGCTGACAATGGCGTCCTGAGCGGCCTCAAGATCATCGAACATGGCGTCAACTGGATAACTTGCCTCGCTTATGATCTTGATACTCTGAAATCCCGCCTGCTTAATAAACCGCAAATATTCTTCTTTTTTGATCGCTCCGGCAAGGCAACCCACATACGCCTCAACAGAATCCTTGATTTCTTGCGGGAGATCTTTTGCCAACACCAGGTCCGAGACCATCAACCTGCCGCTGGCCTTAAGCACCCTGAACGCTTCCTCAAATACGGCTTTTTTGTCCTGGGAAAGATTGATCACGCAATTGGATATGACCACATCGATCGAACTATCCTCGATCGGCAGATCTTCTATCTCGCCCAGCCGGAACTCTATATTGTCATAACCCGCTCTTTCGGCGTTCTGCCTTGCCCTATCCAGCATTTCCCGCGTCATATCCACTCCTATCACCCTGCCGGTCCTGCCCACCTTCCCTGCCGCCAGGAAAGCGTCGAACCCCGCGCCGCTCCCGAGATCAAGCACGACATCACCTTCTTTTAAGGAAGCTATGGCGACCGGATTGCCGCAACCAAGCCCGAGATTGGCGCCATCAGGGACCGCGTTCATCTCGTCGTCACTGTACCCTATGGTCCTGCTGATATCCCTGGCAGAGACCGATGAAGGACAACATGCGCCGGACGGGCAACACGATGTCCCCTGCCGGGCCACCTTTGCATATCCTTCTTTAACGATCTTTTTGATACGCTCTTTATCCTTCTCCATTATCCTCCCCCTTATCCGGCTATCGCGCCGAACAATATTCCGCTAAATGTCGCCATCACTATGACAAGGCCGACATAAACAACCGTCTTTTTCGTGCCCAGGACCCCCCTGATCACGAGCATATTTGGCAGGCTTAACGCGGGCCCGGCCAATAACAGGGCCAATGCCGGTCCTTTACCCATCCCGGCGCCTATAAGTCCCTGCAATATCGGTATCTCCGTAAGTGTGGCGAAATACATGAACGCCCCCAGGAAGGAAGCGCAAAAATTCGAGAGTAAAGAGTTCCCGCCTACGGCTTTAGCGATGATCCATGCCGGGATAAGGCCTTCATGTCCCGGCCTTCCCAGGAGAAGGCCCGCCGCGATAACACCCAAAAAGAGTAGCGGGATTATCTGCTTGGCGAATGCCCATGAACTCGCGACCCAATCCGTTATTTCATCTGCGCGGAACCATTTTAAGAGCGTAAGGCCCGTTACGACAAGTCCACCACCCGCGAGATACCATTTCGCGGCGAATATCGCGGCCCATATGCCACCCTCGCCTTCCGCCGGAGCGGCCCAATTCGCGAACACGAGGAAGGCCACCATAGAAGCGAAATATACCGCGTTCTGGACGAGTGTTCTCCCCTCCTTTTCTCCCCCGATAGAAAGATCCCCCCCGGCCTGCCTTGCGCTTTCTTCCTTTATAAAGATCATATGCATCAAAAGCCCTATCACGACACTGAACACCACGGCACCTACGGCTCGCGCGATACCCAGCTCCCATCCGAGGATGCGCGCCGTCATGATGATCGCTAGCACGTTTATCGCCGGCCCGGAATAGAGGAACGCCGTGGCCGGACCCAGACCTGCGCCTCTTTTATATATGCCCGAGAACAGGGGAAGGACCGTGCAGGAACACACCGCGAGTATCGCGCCCGATATGGACGCCACGGAATATGCCAGGAACTTATTGGCCTTAGCCCCGAAATACCTTATCACGGAGGCCTGGCTCACGAATACCGAAATGCCACCGGCTATGAAGAACGCCGGGACAAGGCAAAGGAGCACATGTTCCCGCGCATACCATTTTACCAGGGCTATAGCCTCGAACACGGGATTCCTGAACGGCAGGAGATCGATCGGCATATAAAAACACGCCAGAAAAGCCGCCACCATCAATATCAATTTATTCCGCTCTTTCACTGGCACCTCTTTTTCCCCGCCTGCGGCGTGGTCCGCTGGCAGCAAAGCTTATTCCTGTCGGCTTTTTTTATCTTTGCCCTGTCCGAAAGCACTATTTCATCCGAGTTCGCCCACTGTTCCAGCTTCCCCAGTAGCGCCTTTGAGTATCCGTTATCCGGGTTGATATAATAATTCGTCCAGAATCCTTCGTGCTCATTCTTTATTATGCCGGCGTTCTTGAGTTTTTTCAGGTGACGTGATACGCTCGGCTGGGTTATTCCCAGAACATATGCCAGTTCGCATACACAGAGCTTATTCCCTTCCAGCATCTTGAGTATCCTTATGCGGTTAATATCCGCCAGGGCTTTCATTATTTTAGAGAGTTCTTCCATCCCACATTCCTTTCCCATATAGCCAATCTGCTATATAGATTAGCAGAATAACGGCCTGTCGTCAATCATTTCTTGAATATGGAACAAGATATGTTATTTTACGGCCGTTCCCGAGAAGAACGTATAGTTGAACACTCCGTCCTCTTCCGTAGCCCGGTACATGTCTTTCATGCCCTTATCCCAGGCGCTCTTTTCAATAAGGCCTGACCCGATGGCATCCTTCCTGACCCCTTCCACCATGGCTATGAACGTCCTCTTGGAAAAGCCTTCGACAAGCTCAGGCTTATCGGAGTCGACATACACTACTTTCGGGGATACTTTGATATCCCTGAAAGCCGCTTTTTTCAGGAGAGGGAAAAGCTCCCTGCCGATAAGTCCGTTCCCGCCCAGCGCGGCCTGTATATCAACGAGGCATTGGACGGCTTTTCTCGCTTCCGGGCTTTCCGGATACGCGTACCATGATCCGTGGTCGCCTTCGATCACGGTAACGCCGCCCCCCGGTCTTAACAGCCCTCTTATTATGCCGAGAGCTTTCACCGGGTCCTTGAGATGCTCCAGAAAAAAACACACGAACACGTTGTCAAAACTTTCCTTATCGAACGGCAGGGCATAAACATCGGCGCGGAGAAAGGTGATATTGTCGAGCTTATGTTTTTTGGCGTTCTTTCTGGCCACCTCGAGCGATACTTCCGATATATCGACCGAAGTGATCTTCACTCCCGGGTTGTTGGCGGCCAATATGACGGATTGGCTGCCAGTGCCGCAACCTATTTCGAGAAGTGAGGTATTATCAGGGTATCGGACACCCTCATGCAATATGCCCGCCAGCGCGCCCGCTTGGTCCCCAAGACGTTTAAGCTGTTTTTCCGAATATCCGTGTACATATTCCATTTCATTCCTTTCCGCCGCCATAAAAAAATGGCCGGCCTACATATCCCGCGTGGCGACAAGATCTATCCCCATACCGAGAAGGTCCCCAGCGATCACGTCACCGGCCTTGACGGGGCCAGTAACACGCATTTTCCTGATCACTGACATGAGCTCAAGCATACTGTCCTTCGGGACAGGTCGTGACGTCCTCACCGGCAGCATCTTGAGCGGCATTCCCAGGGTAAGCACTGTAGTGGTCAGGACGCGTTCGGGGTTCACCGCTTCATGTACGGCGTATACCTGACCCTTAGCGCATTTATTGCCCGTCACTTCCCTTATCTCGCAACCTTCCATATCTACCGTAAGGGCACATCCGACCGGACATTCTGTGCAGATCATTCTTTTTATCATATCCGCCTTTTCAGGAATTCCGCGGCCACGCGCCCGACCTCAACACTATCATGTGTGACCCGGTCCACGATATCATATACCTTCGACGAATTCCCACAGACAAAAACACCCGGTATGGACGTCTTCCCGCGTCCATCGGATACCGGGGTATTAGTCCTCCTGTCGATCTTGACTCCCGCCATCTCTATGAGCTCGTTCTCGGGAATAAGGCCTACTGACACCAGGAGCGTATCACATTCAATGCTGGACCCCGTACCGCTAACTTCGTTGAAATCGTCGTCGACCATAACTATATCCACCTTCTCTACCCTATCCCTGCCATATATCTTCTTTATCTTATGACGCAGATAGAACGGAATATCAAGATCCTCAACGCATTGCACCACGTTACGTACAAGCCCGCAAGCCCTGTTCTGTATCTCGACCACGGCTTTTACCTGCGCCCCTTCCAGCGTGAACCTCCTGGCCATAATAAGCCCTATATCCCCGGACCCCACTATTACGACACTATTGCCGGGAAGAAGTCCCTCGATATTGATAAGTTTTTGCGCGAGCCCCGCCGAGAATATACCCGCGGGCCTTGTCCCCGGTATGTGTATCATCTCGCGCGTCCTCTCCCGGCATCCGGTGGCCATTACAAGCGCTCCTGCCTTTACTCTCTCAAGCCGCCCGGGCTTAAGATACGTGAGCACCCTATCCGCTGACAGGTCAACTGCGAACGACCTGAGGCTTACTTCGATACCGGGAGCCTTCTTCACCATCTCAATGAACCTCCCGGCGTATTCCGGACCGGTAAGCACTTCCTTGAAATATTCTATTCCGAACCCCGTATGAACGCACTGGTTAAGTATTCCGCCCAGGAACTGGTCCCGTTCGACGATAAGTATATCCTCAACGCCATGATCCCGCGCCGAAACGGCCGCGGCCATCCCCGCTGGTCCACCCCCCACTATAACAAGCTCACGTCGCGTCATCCGCCCTGTCCTTCATGACTATCCACGACCCTTCGCCGCGCTTTGTGATATCCGTCATCTTACGGCCCGTAGCTTCGGCCAATATCCTCATTATACGCGTTGTACAAAAACTCCCGTGGCATCTTCCCGCCTGGGCCCTTGTCCTGAATTTTATACCGTCAAGCGTACGAGCCCCCCGGGCAATGGCGTCCTTGATCTCCCTGGCCGATATCATCTCACATCTACATACGATATCCCCGTAAGATGGGTCCTTCCGGATAAGACCGGCGGCCGCCCTGAGCGGTATAGCGAAAAGATGGGTGGTCCTCTTCCTTTTTCCATGGAAGAAAAGCTTGCGTCTTGTTCTGAGACCGGACGAGCGCAGGATATCCCTCACCATTTCAGCGATGGCGGGAGCGGCCGTGAGCCCCGGCGACTGTATCCCGGCCACGTTCACGAATCCCGGCACGCTATCCTCATGCCGTATAATGAAATCCTTTCCAGCCACCGGCCTGACCCCGGCAAAATAGGCGATAATATCGTCCGGCTCGATGGACGGCACCATCTTCCTTACCGCGTCAACCACTTTCGCTAACCCCTCATTCGTCGTCGCCAGATCCTCCCTATCTTCCGTATCGTCGGCGGTGGGTCCTATCATAGGGTTACCATCAGCGGTCTTGATAACTAGGACACCCTTACTGGAGGGTGTCGGCAACGGAAATATGAGGTGCCGGGTAATGCCCTGCCTTTTCTTGTCCAACAGGAACTCTTCCCCCTTCCGTGGCTTTATGGATATATCCTTTATCCCGACCATAGCGGCGATACTGTCCGCGTAAAGCCCGGCGGCGTTCACGACGTATCTCGCGGGAAATTCACCACTGGTCGTATGTACCCTGAAACCGTTACTGGTCGTTCCTATACTTTCCACACATGTGCGCGCGAATATTTCCACGCCGTTACGCGCGGCGTTCTCGGCAAGGTCATATACCAGCCTGTATGGACTGATTATGGCCGCGGTCGGGGCGTAAAGGGCTTTTTTTACGTCCGGGTTCAGGTTAGGCTCGTTCTTCGCCAGCCATTTCCTGTCTACGATCTTTAACCCGGGGACCCCTAGAGATCCCGCCTCTTTTTTCAGCGCGTAAAGACGCTGGACCTCCTCATCATTGAACGCGACAATAAGCTCACCGACCTCCTTGAGGTCTACTCCCAGTTCCCGCGCGATCCTCCTCACCAGCCTGTTGCCCCGGACACAAAGGCGGCCTTTTATGGAAGAAGGATCATTCTGCGTACCGGGGTGTATTATCCCGCTATTGGACTTTGACACACCGAACCCGAGTTCTTCCTCTTTTTCCAGCAAAGCTATGGAAAGTCGGTATTTCGACATTTCACGGGCAATGGCAGCCCCGGATACTCCTCCACCTATTATAACAAGATCGTATTCTTTCATTTCGTAAGCGTCCTTCCGACCGCGCCTTTCCATTCCTTATAGAGCGTTCCGGCCTTCGCCTTGCCCATAGCAGGCGTGAACACCCGGTCCTCCCTCCAGAATTTCCTGATCTCATCCGCGTTCTTCCAATACCCCACCGCGAGACCCGCCAGGTATGCCGCTCCGGCAGATGTCGTCTCAATGATACGTGGACGTACCACTTTCGTACCGGTTATATCCGCTTGGAACTGGCACAGGAACGAATTGGCCGCGGCGCCTCCGTCGACCTTGAGCTCTTTTATCTTTATCCCGGAATCTTTCCGCATGGCGTCAAGGACGTCACGGGTCTGGTAACATATGGCCTCGATCGCGGCCCTGGCGATATGCGCTCCGGTCGTCCCCCTTGTTATCCCGTATATGGCCCCGCGGGCGTCCTGGTCCCAGTAAGGCGCGCCCAACCCAACAAGCGCTGGAACGAAATACACCCCGTAATTGTCCTTGAGTCCCGCGGCCATCTTTTCCGTTTCCCTTGCGTTCCTTATTATTCTCAACCCGTCGCGAAGCCATTGTATGGCCGCTCCGGCCACGAACACCGCGCCCTCCAGTACATATACAGGTTCTCCGCGCCTGCCACATCCAAGCGTAAGTATAAGCCCGTGTTCCGATCGAACTTTCTTTTTCCCGACATTCATAAGTATAAAACTACCCGTACCGTACGTGTTCTTAACACTGCCGGGAGAGAAACACGCCTGGCCAAAAAGGGCCGCCTGCTGGTCCCCCGCTATCCCGGACACAGGTATCCCGGCAGGCAAACGACCTCTCTTGACCGTATAACCGAACACCCCTGAGGACGTTCTTACCTCTGGAAGGATGCTCCTGGGTATATTCAGCTTTTTCAGTATCCCGCCGTCCCACGCCTTTTTATTTATATTAAAAAGCATCGTCCTGGAAGCATTGGTGAAATCTGTAGCGTGTACCTTGCCTCCGGTCAGGTTCCAAAGCACCCACGTATCCGTTGTCCCGAAACGTATCTTACCGAGCCTTGCCTTTTCCCTGGCGCCCTTGACGTTCCTGAGTATCCATTCTATCTTCGTCGCCGAAAAATACGCGTCGACCGGAAGTCCCGTTCTTTCCCGGAAAAACG
The DNA here is from genome assembly GCA_028715965.1 of Candidatus Omnitrophota bacterium. Classification (NCBI taxonomy): domain Bacteria; kingdom Pseudomonadati; phylum Candidatus Omnitrophota; species Candidatus Omnitrophota bacterium. The sequence goes on from JAQUQS010000002.1 coordinate 212,075, forward strand.
CCGCTCCGATACTCTTTCTTATGTGGTCGCACCTTTCCGCGGTCCGCCGGCATTGCCACACTATAGCCCTATGAACAGGCTTTGAGGTCTGGGCATCCCACAGAACAGTGGTCTCCCTTTGATTTGTTATCCCTATAGCGGTTATCGATCCCGGTGGTACTTTCAGCAGCACATCCTGTATGGAGCCATCTACACTTGCCCATATCTCACGCGGGTCATGTTCCACCCAGCCGGGTTTCGGGAAATATTGTTTGAATTCACGATAAGAGCTCGCGACCACCCTGCCTTTCCTGTCATATATGATGGCGCGGCTCCCCGTGGTCCCCTGGTCTATCGCGAGTATATACTTCATCCCCTCTCCATTCCGTCCGATCGCGTTACGCTCCGCATCCATTCCCGTATATCCCTAAAGACCTGTTCCCTGCCGTTATCGATGGATAAGGAGTGATACATGCCGGGATATGCCAAAAGTGTCTTTTTCCCGCTTTTCACCCGTTTGAAGACCTCTCCGATCACCTTCGTATCCACCAGCTTATCCTGCCCCGCGGAAAGGAACATGACCGGTAGTTCCAGGGATCCGGCCTCACGCACGCATTTAATCTGTGCCTTCAATAGCTCGAAACACAAACGCGCGGAAGCATGCCTGGTTTCCAGATGGTCCTCGTCCATAGCCGTCCTGTATCTTTCGTCGCGCGTGCACATATGCGAATCGAAAGGCATCCTGAATGTCTTTTCGGGGTTGTAGGCAAGCGCGGCGAATATGGCCATATACATAGAAAGTGGAACATGCATAATATCCTTGAAGGCCGGGGACATACAGACGAGCCCGCTGAACGCGCGGCGATGTTCCATTACTTTAAGCATCGCTATAAGCGCCCCCATACTTTCACCCACGATAAAGACATCTTTCCCGGCAGCTTCGGCACTTATGATGTCCATAAGTGGATCTATATCGTCCAGATAGACCCTAAAGGACCGGACATGGCCTTTCGGTGGAGGGGTGGCGCCGAATCCCCTGAGTTCAAGCGCGTAAGACGATATACCTTCTCCCCTGAAATACTCTCCGAACGCTTCCCAGCGGCCGGTATGGGCTCCCATCCCATGGACAAGAAGCGCCACAGCTTCCGGTATAGGGGCAAGCCACTTGCGATACATTATCCCCGCGCTTTTATTCTCCTCAATATGCCGCATCACTAAAGTATATCATAAAAAACCGTTTTTGTTATTGAAGCAAAACCGTTTCTATTCCTAAAGCTAAACCTGTTTCTCTTCCGATCTTAAACCTGCTCCCGTTTTCGTTCTCAAAACTGTACCCTTCACATTTTTTTGCAGCAATCATGTCTTTTTTTCTGTCTCACTATTGTAGCCATTTCATGGAATGAATTTTGAAAATTTATGTCAAACGCCCCCAGAAAGGAGCTGTCATGCCAATAAAAGCCCGTGTTCTTATCGATAACGTTGTCTATCATATTATTGTAAGAGGCAATCATGGACAAACGATATTTTCTCACCAGGATGACTTTGTTCGATATCTTAAAACTGTACGGAAATATAAAAATAGGTACGGGTTTAGGCTCTATGCATACTGTCTAATGAACAATCATGTTCACTTAGTGATCGATCCTCACGACAAATATTCGCTAAAAAATATCATGCATTGTATCAATCTATCTTATTGCAAATGGCACAACTCCAGATACGAACAATCCGGACATTTATGGCAAGGACGGTACAAGAGCTACATAGTGCAAAAGGATCAATATCTTGTAAATTGTATAACTTACGTAGAATTTAACCCGGTCAGGGCCAAGATATGCCAAAGAGCCGAAGAATATCCATGGAGCAGTTATTCCAGTCGCACTCTTGGAGTTCCGAGTCCCCTACTTGACGATATTTTATTTTAAGACATAAAGCGCTTTCAAGGTACAGGTTTAGCTTTGATTCTTGGTACAGGTTTGAGTTCAATAACCGTGACGGATTTAGCTTTGATATTAGAAACGGTTTTAAAAAAGAGGAGGGGGTAGAACCCCTCCTCTTTCGCGTTACCTATTGAACGTTATATTATCTTCCGCTTTTAGTTTTGCGGCCGCTTTGCGTTGTGCTCTTATATCCACCGGTGTTACTGCCGCTATTATCCTTCGATCCGGTCCAGCTATCTTACTTCCTCTACTTAGATCTTTTCCCGGACCTCTTCTTTCCCCGATCCGGACTGGCACCCGGACCGCCCTGTGGTCCCGGCTTATTTTCCCAGTTGGTGCCCGGGCCGCCTTTCGGCCCCGGAGGGTTATTGTCGTTATCTCGCTTCCTCACATCCGGACTGGCACCCGGACCGCCCTGTGGTCCCGGCTTGTTCTCCCAATTGGTGCCCGGGCCGCCTTTCGGCCCCGGAGGGTTATTTTCTTTATCCCACTTTCTTTCCATCATTTTTTCTTTCCTATCCACCGTACCGTCGTCATTCCTGTCCATTTTGTCTAACCTGGCTTCTTTTTTGTCCTG